>NZ_VKHT01000279.1 GCF_014141535.1 Streptomyces alkaliphilus
GCCCCCGGCTGACCCTCGCCCTGGGCCACGGGGCCGGGGGCGGGATCGACGCCCCCGATCTGGTGGCGCTCGCCGCCGCTCTGCCGGCGCGCGGGGTGACCGTGGCCCTGGTGGAGCAGCCCTGGCGGGTCGCCGGGAAGCGGTTGGCGCCCGCGCCCCGCACCCTGGACACCGCCTGGCGGGCGCTGTGGCCGGCCCTGGCCGACCCGGCGGACGGCGCGGCGGGGTTCACCACCGAGGGTGCCGCCCCACCGGTCGCGGTCGGAGGCCGCAGCGCCGGCGCCCGGGTGGCCTGCCGCACCGCCGCCGGGACCGGCGCGGTCGGCGTGCTGGCCCTGGCCTTCCCGTTGCACCCGCCGGGCCGTCCCGAGCGCTCCCGGGCGCAGGAGTTGGCCGCGGTCACCGGGGCCGGACTGCCGCTGCTGGTGGTGCAGGGCGAGCGTGACCCGTTCGGTCGGCCCGGGGAGTTCCCGGCGGGGACCACCCCGGTGCCGGTGCCGGCGGCCGACCACGCCTTCGCCGTCGGCGTCCGTTCCGGGGTGGACCCGGCGGACACGGCGGCGGTCATCACGGACGCCGTCGGCGACTGGGCCCTCGCCCTGCCCGGCGCGATCCCGGCCGCCGGCTGAGGTTCCCCGACCCCGGGCCGGCGCGGGGTCGGGGGCCCTCCGTGCGGGCCGGGAATAGCCGGCCCCCCGGGGGCGTTGTCGATGTCGCGGGGGACGGGACCGGCGCGACGGCCGGTCCACACCCGCCGGACCCGCGGCGTCGGAGTCCATCCCCTCGACCCCACCCGGGCCGAGTGCCGTATGTCACCCGTTCGCACCGCAGTGAGGAGAGCGACCTTCATGGGATCCACCGCATGCCCGCCCCGCCGCAGCCGGGAGACCGCCGCGACGGTCGATTGGGCGACGCTGCGGCTCGCGGCCGAGGGCTCCGTTCGAGGGGCGCCCGCCCCCGGTCGTCGTCTATTCTCCGAGACAAGTGTGGCCGCCACGGAGTCGGCCACCCCGGCGAAGGAGGTGGGTCCGGTCGCCACGACCGAGGGCGAGAGCGGCGACGGGGAGAGGACCGACGTGCCGACCGACGGATCGGACGTGCGGTCGGAGACCCCGGAGGAGCGCAGTGCCCGTTTCGAGCGGGACGCGCTGGAGTACCTCGACCAGATGTACTCCGCCGCCCTGCGGATGACCCGCAACCCGGCCGACGCCGAGGATCTGGTGCAGGAGACCTACGCCAAGGCCTACGCGTCCTTCCACCAGTTCCGGGCGGGTACCAACCTCAAGGCGTGGATGTACCGCATCCTCACCAACACGTTCATCAACTCCTACCGCAAGAAGCAGCGGGAGCCCCAGCGCAGCGCGGCGGAGGAGATCGAGGACTGGCAGCTCGCGCGGGCCGAGTCGCACATGTCCAACGGCCTGCAGTCGGCCGAGTCGCAGGCGCTGGACCGCCTGCCGGACACGGACGTCAAGCGGGCCCTGCAGACCATCCCCGAGGAGTTCCGCATCGCGGTCTACCTCGCCGACGTGGAGGGGTTCGCGTACAAGGAGATCGCCGACATCATGGGGACCCCCATCGGTACGGTGATGTCCCGCCTGCACCGCGGGCGGCGCCAGTTGCGCGATCTGCTCGGTGACTACGCGCGCGAGCGCGGACTGGCCGGTTCGGGAGCGCAGAAGGGTTCGGGCTCATGAGTTGCGGACAACCGCACGAGACGGACTGCGCCGAGATCCTCGACCACCTCTACGAGTATCTGGACAGCGAGATGTCCGAGGAAGAGCGCGCGAAGTTCGGCCGACACATGGACGAGTGCTCCCCCTGCCTGGAGAAGTACGGGTTGGAGCAGTCGGTGAAGAAGCTGGTCAAGCGGTGCTGCGGCCACGACGACGTCCCCGGTGACCTGCGGTCGAAGGTGATGCGCCGGATCGAGCGGATCAGGGCCGGTGAGGTGTCCCCGAGCGAGACGCCGGCGGGCACGCCGCCCCCGCCACCGGCGGCCTTCCCCACCGAGCCGCCCCTGGCCGCGCCGGAGGCGAGCCCGGCCCCCGCGTCGGCCCCCGCGCGGACGGAGACCTCCGGCGAGGGGTGAGCCCCGGCCCGCCGGGACACCGGTCGACCGGAGCCGGCGCCGAGCGGCCCGGGCGGGGAGCCGTGCCCGGGACGGATGGGTTCGTGCGTTCGGCACCTCCCCGTGGAGGGGGCCCGCACCGGCCCCCGGTCCGCTTCCGACACCGGCCCCTTCCGGCCGTTTTCGGCCGGCCGTGCCCCACCGGTACGGTTCCTCGCCACCGCCGCGGACGGCCGCCACCGGCGGCGACTTCCGTGCCGGGTCGCGTCGACGGACCGGCGACACGCCCCCGGGGTGCGGAGGTCGACCCCGGGGCAATATCGTCTCGCGCGGTGCCCCGGGCGGGGCCATGCTGTGAGCAGGCCCGCCGATGGAGGATTGGGCGGGCGCCGGCGCGGACAGGAGACAGTGGGCACACCGGAAGTGGACGTGGCGACACATCGGCACCTCGACACGCCGGCTACGAGGCGGGAACCGGGCAGGTCATCGTGAGGATCTTCGGCAGGGCTCGGCAGCGGCCGTCCACCGATTGGCGGCTGGCCACCCATCGTGCGTTCACCCTCATCGACGACGGTCGTTACGAGGACGCGGGTGAACTGCTCACCCGGGCGGCCGATCTGGAGCCGTGGCTCTCGGAGTCCTGGTTCAACCTCGCCCTGCTGCACAAGTTCCGCCACGACTGGGAGCGCTCGCGCGCCGCCGGCCTGCGGGCCGTGGCACTGCTGGAGCGCCACGCCGGCGCCCCCGACTGGTGGAACGTCGGCATCGCCGCCACCGCACTGCAGGACTGGCCGCTGGCCCGCCGGGCCTGGCAGGCGTACGGGCTGGACGTCCCGCAGCAGCAGGACGTCTCCGGCGAACCGCTGGGCATGGCGTTGGGCGGTGCCGCGGTGCGGCTCTCCCCCGAGGGGGAGTCCGAGGTGGTCTGGGGCCGACGCCTGGACCCGGCCCGCATGGTGATCCGCAACATCCCGCTGCCGTCCTCCGGGCGGCGCTGGGGCGAGGTCGTCCTCCACGACGGGGTGCCCAACGGGGAGCGGACCATCGTCGGTCCCGAGGGGCACACCACCGTGCACCCGGTCTTCGACGAGATCGAACTGTGGGCCCCCTCCTCCGTCCCCACCTGGGTGGTGCTCCTGGAGGCGGCGGAGGAGTCCGACCGGGACGCCCTGGAGCGGTTGGCCGCCGAGGCCGGGTACGCGGCGGAGGACTGGTCCTCCTCGGTCCGGCTGCTGTGCCGGGCGTGTTCCGAGAGCCGGATGCCCAGCGAGCAGGGTGACGGGCTGGCGCAACACGACCCGCACGACCACAGCGTGCCCGGCCGCCCCGGCCCGCTGGGGCACACCGGCGCCGGGATGCTGTGGTCCCCCGAACGCGAGTGCGGGCTGGCCGCCCCGGCATCCCTGGTCCGCGGCCTGCTCGACGGCTGGGTCGCCGACTCCCCGGACACCCGCGAGTGGCGGGACCTGGAAGAGGTCTGCTGATCCCCTTCGTCCCCGCTGGTTCGTGCCCGCGGGACCCCGCGGGGACGGGTTCGGGGCGAGGACGCCTCGCGGGGCCGGGGGGACCGCCGGTGCACCGTAAGCTGTAGGCGGCCCCGGGGGCCGTTACAGCTGCGGAGCGAGGAAGGCGGGCTGCGGACCATGGCGCGGCAGGAGACCGATCAGCGGGTCGAGGACGAGTTCATCGACGACACCCGGGACTGCGAGGAACGCGAACGCGCCCACCGGGAACGCGGCACCGCCCGTCCCATCACGGTGGTGGGCAACCCCGTCCTGCACCGGGAGTGCCGGGAGGTGACCGAGTTCGACGAGTCGCTGGCCGCGCTGGTGGACGACATGTTCGCCAGCCAGCGGGCGGCCGAGGGCGTCGGCCTGGCCGCCAATCAGATCGGCGTGGACCTGAAGGTCTTCGTCTACGACTGCGCCGACGACGAGGGCGTGCGGCACGTGGGCGCGATCTGCAACCCCGTGCTGGAGGACCTGCCGGCGGACCAGCGCGTGCTGGACGACAACAACGAGGGCTGCCTGTCGGTGCCCACCGCCTACGCCGAACTGGCCCGCCCCGACTACGCGGTGGTGCGCGGCCGGGACCTGGAGGGCAACCCGATCCGGGTGCGGGGCACCGGATACTTCGCGCGCTGCCTGCAGCACGAGACCGACCATCTCCACGGGCGCCTCTACATCGACCGGCTCTCCAAGCGGGAGCGCAAGAAGGCGCTGAAGATGATGGAGGAGAACACCCCCCGCTACGAGACCGTGCCGAACGACTGACACGGCGACCGTCGCACGGCCGCGACAACACGTGCCGGGGCGATCGGCGCCGGCGGCGGGAAGAAAACCTCCCACCGGGGAGAACGCCGAACGGGGCGGGCTTTTTTCAAAGGCCCGCCCTGTGGCGTTCCCCGGTGGGGTTGACGCGGGTAGACCCCGGGCGTCACTCTCTGAGGGCTCGTGCGCACCATCCTCCGACGCCCGTTCGGTCACGGATCCGTCCGCGACCCCGGTCCCCCCACCCCTCATCAACCTCCGTCGGGAGGCATTCGCATGTCCGCATCCGGCCCGTGGCCCCTCGCCCGTCGTGGCGCGCGCCCGGTTCTCGTCCTGCTGCTGATCTGCGCCGCCGGTCTGCTCGGTGGCCCGACCGCCGCCGCGACCACCACCACCATCACCACCACCGATAAGAGCCTCACCGCCGAAGATTCCCCGGGCACCGCGACGGCCGCCGCCGCGCCGGCGTCCGACGGCGTGGGCACCCTCGACGCCTGCTACACCTTCCCCCGCACCCTGAGCCGGGGCATGTCCGGCGCCGACGTCACCCAGCTCCAGATACGGGTCGCCGGTTACCCGGGTTACGGCCAGGTCCTCGCCCTCGACGGAAGCTTCGGGCCGCACACCGAGCAGGCGGTGCGCCGCTTCCAGCAGGCGTACGGCCTGACCGTGGACGGCGTGGCCGGGCCGCAGACCTTCAACCGGATCTACGCCCTGCAGAGTTCCGACTGCTCCACCGCCAACTTCTCCTTCGCCGAGATGAACCGCTGCAACTCCAACTGGTCCGGTGGCGCGGTCTCGGCGGCCACCGCCCGGGAGAACGCCCGCCGCACCATGTGGAAGCTCCAGGCCATGCGTCGCGCGATGGGCGACCGCCCCATCACGGTCAGCAGTGGCTTCCGCTCGGTGTCCTGCAACAACGCGGTCGGCGGCGCCAGCAACAGCCGTCACCTGTACGGGGACGCGGCCGACCTGGTCGGCACGCACTCCTTCTGCGCCCTCGCCCAGCAGGCCCGCAACCACGGCTTCAACGGCATCCTCGGCCCCGGCTACCCGGGCCACCACGACCACACCCACGTCGACACCCGCGCCTCCCGCTTCTGGTCGGCGCCCAACTGCGGCATCTGAGCCGCCCCCGAACGGGCCCGCCCGCCACCCGGTACCCCGGTGCCGGGCGCCCGTTCCGGCTCCTCGCCCGTCCTGCCCGAGCTGCGTCG
>NZ_VKHT01000028.1 GCF_014141535.1 Streptomyces alkaliphilus
GGGCCGCCCCGGCCCATCGTCCCCGGCGCCCCGTCCCCGGGACTCGACACGATCGACCTGCGGGAGCTTCCCCTGCCGATGATCATGCCCGCCCGGGGGGAGGAGGAGACGCCTGCCGAGGCCGCTCCGCACGAGCGGGAGCTCTCCTCCCGTCTCGTGGCGGCCGACGCGATCGTCGTGGTGACCCCCGAGTACAACCACAGCTTTCCCGCGGCCCTGAAGAACGCGATCGGCTGGACCCGGGAGGAGTGGTTCGGCAAGCCGGTCGGGCTGATCTCCTACGGCGGTCAGGGCGGCGGGATCCGCGCGGCCGAGCAGTTGCGCCAGGTCTTCCCCCAGATGCACGCCATGACGGTCCGCGACGCCCCGGGCTTCCACAACGCCTCGAACGTCTTCGGCGAGGACGGCCGGCCGAAGGACGAGGAGGCCGCCGCCCGTGCCGCGAAGGGTCTGCCGGGCCGACTGGATCGGTGGGCGGAGGCGCTGCGCACGGCCCGTGCTCGGCGCCCCCACGGCTCCTGAGATCCGCTCCCCGTCGTTCCACGGGGACGACGGGGGAGCCGGGAGCGACATCCGTCCGCCGGGCCGTCTCAGGTGTCGCGCGGGACGGCGCCCAGGGCCTCGGCGGCGACGGGGTTCATCAGGCAGCCGAGGACGACCAGCGCCACCGCCGTGACCGCCGGGGCCGAGGCCTGCCACACGCCTCCCATGGCCCACAGCTGCCAGGCGATGGGCAGGGCGAGGAGCTGCACGATCACCGAGGGGCCCCGGCTCCAGCGGCGCAGCAGCCACAGGCCCCGCCCGGCGAGGAGGGGGAACAACGAGAGCAGCAGCACGGTGACCCCGCCGGTGAGGGCCTGCACCGTGTTGTCGGGGGTGCCGGCGAACACCAGGACCAGCATGACCACACCCAGCACGGCCGTGACCACTCCCTGGAGGAGGGTCAGGGCGGCGGCGACGGTGATGCGGCGGGGCCGCCGGCCGGGCCGCGGGGCGGCATCGGCGCCGCCGGGTTTCCGGGTGCCGTCGGTGTCGTCGGGGCGGTCCGGGCCGTCGGTGCCGTCGAGGGGTGTGGGGTCGCTCACCCCGTCAGGGTATCGCCGGAGTCCCGGCCGGCCGGTGGGAGGCCGGCCCGTCGGGCGAACCCCGAGTCGAGCCCCGAATCGAACACCGGAGCGAACACCGAACCGGTCACGTACCGGACCCGCACCCTCCGGCGAAGAGGCGCGCCCGGCGTGCGGGGAAGGGTGCGGGGGCCCGGCTACGCTGCATTCCATGCGCGCACTTCTCGTGGTCAACCCGGCAGCCACCACCACCAGCGCGCGGACCCGTGAGGTGATCGCCCGGGCCCTGGCCAGCGAGGTGAAGCTGGAGGTCGCGCCGACCGAGTGCCGGGGTCACGCGCGGGAGCTGGCCCGGCGGGCGATGGAGTCGGGCTCGGTGGAGCTGGTGGTCGCCTTCGGCGGCGACGGCACCGTCAACGAGGTGGTCAACGGACTGCTGCACCACGGCCCGAATCCCGGCGGACTGCCGCGGCTGGCGGTGGTGCCGGGCGGCTCGACCAATGTCTTCGCCCGCGCGTTGGGGCTGCCCAACCACGCGGTGGAGGCGACCGGTGTGCTGCTGGACGCCCTGTACCGGGGCCGGGAGCGGGAGATCGGCCTGGGCCTGGCGGGAGGGTTGGAGGGCACCCGGGACGAGGAGGTTCCGGACCGCTGGTTCACCTTCTGCGCGGGGCTGGGCTTCGACGCGGGTGTGGTGGGCGGCGTGGAGCAGCAGCGGGAACGGGGCAGGCGATCCACGCACGCCCTGTACCTGCGGCAGATGGTGCGGCAGTTCCTGCGGGACCCGCACCGGGGGCGGGGGACGATCACGCTCGAGCGGCCGGACGCGCAGCCGGTGCGGGACCTGTCGACGGCGATAGTGTGCAACACCGCCCCGTGGACCTTCCTGGGCAACCGTCCGGTGTACGCGGCGCCCCGGGCCTCTTTCGACGACGCCCTGGACGTGGTTGGGTTGACCCGGATGTCGACGACGGCGATGACCCGCTACGCGACCCAATTGTTGCGTTCCTCGCCGGAGCGGGGCCCCCGGGGAGGGAACGTGGTGGTCCTGCACGACGTGACGGGCTTCACCTTGCTTTCGCAGGCGCCACTCCCCTTTCAACTGGACGGTGACCACCTGGGGGTGCGCTTCGGCGTACGGTTCACAGGCGTACGGCGTGCACTGCGTGTGATTGTGTGAGCAGAAGCATCGAAACTCCTTACAGTCGAACGTTTAGCCCACTCTCCACCCCGGAGAAGTAGGGCTGTGAGCCAAGCAACACCAAGGAATCAAAAAAAACTTTCCAGAAGGGGTTGTGCCCCCGGCCGAGGTTTGCGAACCTCTACATGGCGATCGGGACAGCCGAAACATCGGGACCCTTGAGAGCCGGAATCCCCTTACCGCCCGAACGGGCCACGGCGCGGACCTCCCCCTGCGGAGGCCGGGTGACGACTCGTTCCTGTCGGGGGGTTCGTGAAAGCGTTCACATTCACAAGCAATACCACCGCAATCCGCAGGAGATGGAGCAGACATGGACTGGCGTCACAACGCCGTTTGCCGCGAGGAAGACCCCGAGCTGTTCTTCCCGATCGGCAACACCGGTCCTGCGCTGCTGCAGATCGAGGAGGCCAAGGCCGTCTGCCGTCGCTGCCCCGTGATGGAGCAGTGCCTGCAGTGGGCCCTGGAGACCGGCCAGGACTCCGGCGTCTGGGGCGGGATGAGCGAGGACGAGCGTCGTGCCATGAAGCGCCGCGCCGCCCGCAACCGCGCCCGCAAGGCCACCGCCTGACCGGCACCGTGCCCGACCCGCGGTGACCCGCCCCGGCGGGGTCGCCGCCCGGGTGTCTTGATGCGCAGCGCGCAGCACCCACGCGAACCCACGAGCCCCGGCTCACGGCCCGCACTCCCCCACCGGAACGTTCCCGGTGGGCGGGGGAGGCGGACCGGGCCGGGGCTCCCGCGCGTTCCGGCACCGGCCCCGGAGGCGTGCCGACGGGCTCAGCGCCTGCGCTCCGGGGCCAGCGGCAGGTCCAGCACCACCCGGGTACCACCCTCCGGTGCCCGCTCCATGTCGAAGCGGCCCTCCAACTCCCCCTCCACCAGGGTCCGCACGATCTGCAGTCCCAGGTTCCCCGAACTACGGGGGTCGAAGCCCTCCGGCAGCCCCCGGCCGTCGTCCTGGACGGTCACCAGGAGACGCCCCCCGCGACGGGCGGGCTGCTCACCACGGGTGGCCGCGACCTCCACCGTGCCGCGCCCGCCGGGTTCGAAGGCGTGCTCCATGGCGTTCTGCACCACCTCCGTGAGCACCATGGACAGCGGGGTGGCGGTCTCCGCGTCCAGCACGCCGAACCGGCCGGTGCGCCGGGTGGTGACCAGGCCGGGTGACAGTTCCGCCACCATCGCCAGCACCCGATCGGCGATCTCGTCGAACTCCACCCGCTCGTCGAGGTTGTGCGAGAGCGTCTCGTGCACGATGGCGATCGAGCCGACCCGGCGCACCGCCTCGTCCAGCGCGGCGCGGGCGCTGTTGTCCCCGCCCGCGCCGATCCGACGGGCCTGGAGACGCAAAAGGGCCGCCACCGTCTGGAGGTTGTTCTTCACCCGGTGGTGGATCTCCCGAATGGTGGCGTCCTTGGTCATCAATTCGCGCTCGCGGCGCCGCAATTCGGTGACGTCCCGCAGGAGTATCAACGAACCGATGCGCTCACCGCGCGGCTTGAGCGGAATCGCCCGCAACTGGATGACGCACTCGTCACCCTCGATCTCGGCCTCCCGGGGCGCCCACCCGCTGGCCAGCTTGACCAGGGATTCGTCCACCGGCCCCCGGGTGGGGGCCAGTTCGGCGGTGGTGGGACCCAGCCGGAGGCCGACCAGGTCGGTGGCCAGGCCCAGGCGGTGATAGGCGGACAGGGCGTTGGGACTGGCGTACAGCACCACGCCCTCGGCGTCGAGCCGGATGAACCCGTCCCCCACCCTCGGCGCGCGGTCCATCCCGACCTGCTGCCCGGGGAAGGGGAAGGCCCCGTTGGCGATCATCTGGGCGAGGTCGGAGGCGCTCTGGAGGTAGGTGAGCTCCAAGCGGCTGGGGGTGCGCACGGTCAGCAGGTTGGTGTTGCGGGCGATCACGCCCAGCACCCGGCTCTCCCGGCGCACGGGGATGGACTCCACCCGCACCGGCACCTCCTCCCGCCACTCCGGGTCGCCCTCGCGGACGATCCGCCCCTCGTCCAGGGCCGCGTCCAGCAGGGGGCGGCGCCCGCGCGGAACCAGGTGACCGACCATGTCGTTCTGGTGCGAGGTGGGGCCGGTGTTGGGCCGCATCTGGGCGACGGAGACGTACCGCGTGCCGTCCCTGGTCGGCAGCCAGAGCACCAGGTCGGCGAAGGAGAGATCCGCGAGCAGTTGCCACTCCGAGACCAGGAGGTGCAGCCACTCGAGGTCGCCTTCGTCCAGGTCGGTGTGGAGACGGACCAGATCGTTCATGGAGGGCACGGCGCGAGCCTACCCTCCCGCTCCCCGGGTGATCCCGGTCCCCGCCGGGGCCGGACGGGCACCGCCCGTGACCGGGGCGAGGGCGCACGTCGGCCGGGGCGGCGCGGGTGATTCCCGAAGGCGGGAACCCCCGGGCGGGGCGACGGCGGGCCCTCGCCGGGAGCCGGCGACGGAAGGTGAAGGCGGACTCACCGCCGCCGGTGCCCGTCGCGTCGGGTTGGTCACGGGTTTGTTCACGGCATGGACATAGGGGCCGACCCGGTCCACAATGGAGGCGCACAGCATGTGTGCGCGGTCTTCTGCCCCTCACCGCACAGGGGGGTGGAGCGCGATCCGCGGCGCTTTCTGCCCTGACGGCGTCCGGACGCGTGTCGCTCCGGGCTGCGGTGCCGGAAGGGCTGAGGGTCCCTCCCCGGCGCCGCGGCCCGCGGGTGTTCCCGGGGGCCGTCACCCCGCTTCTCCGGCTTTCCCCGGCCCGGCCCCGGGGTGATTTTCCCCGTGGCACGGGAAGGCGGTCCGACCCTTCCGGACCGGATCGATCGAGCCTTTCCGAAACTCTTCCCCGAAATCCTTTCCGGGTGTTTCCCA
This sequence comes from Streptomyces alkaliphilus, assembly GCF_014141535.1. Taxonomy (GTDB): domain Bacteria; phylum Actinomycetota; class Actinomycetes; order Streptomycetales; family Streptomycetaceae; genus Streptomyces; species Streptomyces alkaliphilus. The sequence continues at coordinate 5,128 of NZ_VKHT01000028.1, forward strand.
CCGGGGTCCCGCCGTGCTTTCCGCTCGTCGGCCCGCCCCGGTCCGCCCCGGTCCGACGGTGGCGCGACACGTGTGACGGCCGGTTCCCGTACTCCGGGAACCGGCCGTCACGGACGCTCGTCGGACCCGCGGGTCGGGGGTCGGGGGATCAGTGGGTTTCCGTGACCTTCGCCAGCGAGCGCGGGGCGTCCGGGTCCTGTCCCCGGGCGAGGGTGACCTCCATCGCCAGGAGTTGCAGCGGCAGGATCTCCAGGATCGGCTGGACCTCCTCGGCGACCCCCTCGGTGGGCAGTACGAAGCCGGCCGACGCCTCCGCCACCCGCTCCTGCGATCCGACGACCACCAGGTCGGCGCCCCGTTCGCGCAGCCGCTCCAGCACCGGGCGCAGCGCCTGCCCGCCCCGCCCGTCGGGCACCACGGCGATGACCGGGAAGACGTTGTCCACCATGGCCAGCGGACCGTGCAGCAGGTCGGCGCCGGAGTAGGAGAGGGCGGGCACGTAGCTGGTCTCCATCAGCTTCAGCGCCGCCTCCTTGACAGTGGGGTAGCCGTAGCCGCGCGAGGTGAGGACCATGCGCTCGGCGAAGCGGTAGCGGCCGGCCAGTTCCCGCACCTCCTCCCCGCGCGCCAGGATCCTCTCCGCCAGTTCCGGGAGCCGGGCCGCGGCCGGAACCCCGTCGTGGCCGCGCAGCGCCTCCACGAAGAGGTACAGGGCCAGCAACGAGGCGGTGTAGGTCTTGGTCGCGGGCAGCGCGCGCTCGGGGCCGGCGAGGATGTCGATGTGGTGTTCGGCCGCCTCCGCCAACGGGGAGTCGGCGTTGTTGGTGACGGCCAGGGTGATCGCGCCGGCCCGCCGGGCGGCCCGGGTGGAGGCGACCAGGTCGGGCGAGCCGCCGGACTGGCTGACGGTGATCACCAGCACGTCGGTGAGGTCCGGCCGGGCGTCGTAGGCGGTCGTCGTGGACATCGAGGTGAGCCCGCAGGGCAGCCCGTGGAGGATCTCCAGCAGGTACTTGGCGTACAGGGCGGCGTTGTCCGAGGTGCCGCGGGCGGTGAGCAGGACGAAGCGGGGACGGCGGGCGGCGATCGCCCCGGCGACGGCCCGGATGCGGGGCGCGCCCTCCTCGAGCAGGCGGCGCAGCGCCCCGGGCTGCTCGGCGATCTCGCGGGACATGATCCGGCCGGGGGTGTCGGCGGACACGGGGCCTCCAGGGTGTGACGTGCGGGTGGCTGCGGGGTGCGCGGTCGGCGTGCGTCAACCGGCGTGACGCGACCGGCGCGCGGCGGGACGACGGTGTCCGGCCGGTCCGGGGCGTCGGACGGCGTGGTACCGGGTGCGGCCGGGATCCGGGACCTCGGCCGCACCCGGGGTGCGGGGGCCGGCGGGCGGCCCGTGACGCGGGCCGGGCCGTTCGCCATGACCCGCCCCGGACCGTCGGTCGGACGGTCGGGACGGTTTCGGGGCGCCGGGCCACCGCCCCGAAGTGCCGTCGGGGGCACGAGGGGGCGGGGTCCGACTCAGGTGCGGGCGGTGCCCCGGGGGATGGTCCCGCCGGTCAGCACCTCGGCCGCGGCCTCGGCGCAGACCCGGGCCGCGCCGTGGGTGGCGATGTGCAGGGCACCGGAGGGCGGGGCCTGCGGCACGCCCATCTCCACCACCGCGGTGTCCGGGCGGGCCGCGACCAGCGCGGCGAGCGTCTCCCCCATCCAGGCGTGCCGGTGGACGTCGCGCACGACGACCACGAGTCGACGCCCGCCGGCCTCCCGCAGCACCTCCTCGACCACCGCGGGCACCGCGTCGGGGGCGGTGCGGCCCCGACGGTCGGTGGTGGTGCCGGGCAGCAGGCGGGTCAGCGCGGGGCCGAGACCCCACGGGGTCTCGCTGCCGACGGCGACGTTGGCGGCCGGGGTGAGGACCAGGACGTGTGCGGGACCGGTGAGCGGGGCGAACGGCGGCGCGCCGGCCGGCGCGGAGATCCGCACCGCCCGCCCGGCGGCCTCCGTGCCGATGTTCCCCGGGCTCCCCCGACCGGCGACCCCGGCGGTCCCCGGGTTCCCGGACTCGAGTGCCTCCGCCCGGCGGGCGGCGGTCCACCGGCCCAGGGCGCGCACCCGTTCGGCGGCGTCGTGCAGCCGCTCCTCGGGCAGTTCCCCGGAGCGCACGGCGGCCACCAGCGCGTCGCGCATCCGCAGCACCTCGGCCTCGTCGGAGGGGGTGCCGCCGACGCAGATGGCGTCGGCCCCGGCGGCGATCGCCAGGACGTTGCCGCGCTCCACGCCCCAGCGGGCGGCGACGGCGTCCATCTCCATGCCGTCGGTGACGATGACGCCCTCGAAGCCCAGGCCGCCCTCGGAGACGGGGGCCCGCAGCAGGCCGTTGAGCACGGCGGGGCTGAGCGTGCCGGGCAGTTCGGGGTCCAGGGCGGGCACGAGGATGTGCGCGCTCATCACGCAGCGGGTGCCGGCGGCGATCGCGGCCCGGAAGGGCAGCAGCTCGCGCTCGGTCAGGGTGTCGCGGTCCACGCCGATGCGGGGCATCGCGAGGTGGCTGTCCACGTCGGTGTCGCCGTGGCCGGGGAAGTGCTTGACGCAGGCCGCGACACCGGCGGACTGCAGGCCCTCGACGTACGCGACGGTGTGCCGGGCGACCAGCGCGGGGTCGGCGCCGAAGGAACGGGAGCCGATGACCGGGTTGTCGGGGTTGGAGTTGACGTCGGCGGAGGGCGCCCAGTTGAGGGTGATCCCGCGGGCGACCAGGCGGCGGCCGATATCGGCGGCGACGGCCCGGGTGAGGTCGGGGTCGTCGACGGCGCCCAGCGCGAGGGAGCCGGGCACGGAGGAGCCGGTGCGCACCTCCAGGCGGGTGACGTCGCCGCCCTCCTCGTCGATGGCGATCAGGACCTCGGGGTTGGCCTCGTGCAACCGGGTGGTGAGGCCGGTGACCTGCTCGTCGGAGACGACGTTGCGGCCGAACAGGCCGACGCCGGTCATCCCGCCGCTCTCCAGCAGGCGCAGCAGCCAGGCCGGCGGGGTGTCGGTGCCGTGGAAGGTGGGGTGCAGGACGGCGAGGGCGTCGCGCTCCAGGGCGTCCGGCTTCCGGGACGCGGCGGTCGGTGCGGACATGTCGGGGGTCATCCCTTCACGGCCCCGGCGGCCATGCCACCGGTGACCCGACGCTGGAGGATCAGGAAGAGGACCAGGACCGGGATCGTGACGAGGGTGGAGGCGGCCATGGTGGCGCCCCAGTCGTTGCCGAAGGCGGTCTGGAAGCTGGACAGCCACACCGGGAGGGTCTTGGCCTCGGGCGCCTTGTTGAGCACCAGGACCATGGCGAACTCGTTCCAGGCCATGATGAAGCCGAAGATCGAGGTGGCCATGAGGCCGGGGGCCAGCAGCGGGAAGATCACGCTGAAGAAGGCGCGGGTGCGGGAACAGCCGTCGATGAGGGCGGCCTCCTCCAACTCCTTGGGGACGGCGGCGATGAAGCCGCGCAGCGTCCACAGGGTGAAGGGCAGCGCCATCACGAAGTAGATGATGGTCAGGGCCAGGAGGCTGTTGAGCATCTCCAGGTCCCGGGCGTTGAGGTACATCACGATGATGAGCACCTCCCACGGGGCCATCTGCGCCATCATGATCACCAGGATCATGCCGCGGCGGCCCTTGAACTCCATCCGGGCGATGGCGAAGCCGGCGGCGAGGGCGACCAGCAGGGCCAGCAGCACGGCGCAGACGGTGACCACGAAGCTGTTGCGGACGTAGGTCCAGAACAGGTCCGCGCCCATGGCGGTGGAGTAGTTGTCGAGGGTGGGGACGAAGACGAAGACCGGGTCCCGGGTGAGGATGTCGCCGCGCTGCTTCAGGGAGCTGGCGATCATCCAATAGACGGGGAAGATGAAGATCGCGGCGGTGATCAGGGCGACCGCGTTGGGCCAGATCCGCTGGAAACGGCGGCGGAAGGGTTCCGGGGAGGGCCCGCCGCCGGGGGTGCGGGGGATGCCGGCGACGGTCTGCCGCACCGGGTCGGAGGGCGGCGGCGCGCCGTGCGGGCCGGCGATGTTGACCTCGGCGAGGCGGCCGACGACCCCACCGGCACCGGCGCCGGTGGGCCCGGCGGCGGTGGAGCGCGAGGGGCCGTCGGGGCCGGTGACCTCCGGGGAGCCGGAACCGCCGTCGGCACCGGGGGCGGTGGTGTCCTGGCTCATGGCTGCTGCTCCTTCTCCTGCTTGAGGATCAGGTGGAAGTAGTACGACATGGCCCCCAGCAGGATGAGCAGGGTGAGCACGGAGATGGCGGCGGCGGCGCCGAACTGCTGCTGCCCCATGCCCTCGATGTAGGCCATGACCGGCAGGGTCTCCGAGGCGCGCGAGGGCCCGCCGCCGTTGAGGGCGTAGACCTGGGCGAACGCCTTGAAGACCCAGATGATCTCCAGGAAGGTGGTGATCAGGAAGAACGGCTTCATGATCGGCAGGATGATGGAGCGGAAGATCCGCCAGGCGGAGGCACCGTCCATGCGGGCGGCCTCGTAGATCTCGCCGCCGATGGTGGTCAGGCCGGCGTAGAGGTTCAGGGCCACGAAGGGGATCGACATCCACACGATGAGGAGGGTGGCGATGGCCAGCGTGGAGGTGCCGGTGCCGAACCAGTTGTGCTGATCGAAACCGGTGAAGCCGAGGACGCCCATGAACCAGTTCATCAGGCCGTACTGGGTGTGGAAGATCCAGGAGAACAGCACGGTGCTGGGGATGATCGGCATCGCCCAGGCCATCACCAGCGCGATGGACAGGGTGAGCCGCATCTTCCCGCCGAGCCGGTTGAGCAGCAGCCCGATCAGCGTGCCGAGCACCATGATCAGGACCACGTTGACGGCCATGAAGACGAAGGTGCGGACCAGGGTGTCCCAGAACCGCGGGTTGTTCAGGACCTCGACGTAGTTGTCGAAGCCGGCCCATTCGGTGGTGCGGGAGATCAACTGGCGACGGCCGAACTCCTGGAAGGAGATCAGCACGTTCCTCAGCAGGGCCCACCCCAGGACCAGGCCGAGGGAGAGCACCGCCGGGGCGATGAGCAGGTACGGCAGCCAGCCGGTGGGCAACCGGCGGCCGGTGGCGGCGGCCGGCGCCGCGGGCTCGGCTGCCCGGGCCGGTGGGGTCATGGGGTCTTCCTCGCGATCGGACGGTCGTGAGCCCGGCTGCGCCGGAGCGGCGGGGGTCGCCGACCGACCGGCCGGCGACCCCCGCACGTCAGGTGTATCAGTCGCGGTTGATGCGCGTGGTGATCTCGGCGTCGGCCTCCTCGGCCGCCGCGGTGTAGTCCTCGCCGTTCAGGACCTTGGTCATGAGGTCCTTGATGGGGTTGGGGACGACCTCGACGTTCGCCCATCCGGTGGTCAGCGGGGGCAGGTAGCCGACCTCGGCGGACTGCACCATGGCCGCGGCGAAGGTGTCCTCCTCGGGGGAGGCGGTCACGTCGGTGCGGTTGGGCACGACACCACCGTTGTTCTCGTCGACGAACTTCTGGGCCCACTCCTGCGAGGTGGCCATGCGCAGCCACTCCTTGGCCAGGTCCTGGTCGCCCGCGCGCTCGGAGACGGCCAGGTTGGAGCCGCCGAGGAAGACGTGACCGAGCTGGTCCGCGGTCTTGCCGGGGACCGGGAAGTAGCCGAAGTCGGCCTCGTCGCCCTGCTCCTCGATGGCGGCGATGGCGCCGCCGACCTCCCAGCCCAGGCCGATCCAGGAGGCGACGTCACCCTGCGGGACGACCTCGGTGGACTGCTGCGGGCTCGCCTCGTCGTTGTCGGTCGGGGAGTTGGAGAACTCCTGGAGCCGCGCGTAGAACTCCATCCCGGCCTCGGCTTCGGGGGTGTTCAGCGCACCGGCCCACTCCTCGCCCTCCTGGACGGCGAAGGCGCCGCCCTCGTCGGCGACGAAGCCACCCATGACGTAGTAGCTCTGACCGGGCAGGTAGATCGGCTCGGCGTCGGTGTTCTCCTCGATGAGCTCGAGGGCCTCGATCCACTCCTCACGGGTGGTGGGGACCTCGGCGCCGGCCTCCTCCCAGATGCCCTTGTCGTAGACGACGACGCGGTTGGCGCCGTACCAGGGCAGGGCGTAGAGGGTGTCGTCCACGGTGGCGGACTCCAGCATGGTGGCGTTCCACGCCTCACCCTCGAACTCGCCGAGGTCGGCGAGGCCGCCGGTGCCCGCGAAGCCGACGGTCTGGGTGTTGCCGATCTCCAGGACGTCCACGGTGCCGTCCTCGGACAGCGCGGTGGTGATCTTCTCCTGGATGCCGTTCCACTCCTGGGTCTCGACGTTGACCGAGACGCCGTGCTCCTCCTCGAAGGCGGCGTTCAGCTCCTCGATCCAGGCGTCGGGGGCGGAGCCGTCCATGAGCCAGACGGTGATGGAGTCGGTGTTGCCACCGGAACCACTGCCGCCGTTGCCGTTGTCGTCGGTGCCGCAGGCGGTCGCTCCGACCGCCAGCGTCGCCACACCGATGGCTGCCATCAGCTTGCGCTTCACGTCACCCTCCCGGGGAGGCCGGACCCCCTTGCGCCTGGTCACGGGACGGCCTTTAGTGGTGTAGTCAAGAGGTTTAGACCAGTTGCGATGAACTCTGGACTAGACCAGTAAGGGTGTCAAGGCTCGCGCCGAAGGGGCAGGCTGTCCGTTACCGGACTGACACCCGGGCCGCCGGGCTCCCCCGTGCGGCCCGTGCCACCATGTGAGCCGCAATCCACGGAGGAGCCGGTGACGACAGAAGAGAACCAGGTGGTCGGTACCGGCCGGGCGACGGACGCGGCCCCGGGGGCCGCCGGCCCGGCCGGCTCCACCCGGTCGGCGGAAACCGCCGACCGCGCCCGCACCGCGCGGGTGCCGAAGTACTACCGCCTCAAGCGGCACCTCCAGGAAATGACGGAAACCATGCCGCCCGGCACCCCCGTGCCACCGGAGCGGTCGCTCGCCGCCGAGTTCGACACCTCCCGCACCACCGTGCGACAGGCACTCCAGGAACTGGTGGTCGAGGGCCGGCTGGAGCGCATCCAGGGCAAGGGCACCTTCGTCGCCAAGCCCAAGGTCGCGCAGGTGCTCCAACTCACCTCCTACACCGAGGACATGCGCGCCCAGGGCCTGGAGCCCACCTCCCAGTTGCTGGAGATCGGCTACATCAACGCCGACGAGCGTCTCGCCGCCCTGCTCGACATCCCCGTGGACGGACGGGTGCTGCGCATCGAACGGCTCCGGCTGGCCAGCGGGGAGCCGATGGCCATCGAGACCACCCACCTGTCCCAGGAGCGCTTCCCCGCGCTGCGTCGCAGCCTGGTGAAGTACACCTCTCTCTACACCGCGCTGGCCGAGGTGTACGGGGTGCACCCGGCCTCCGCCGAGGAGACCATCGAGACCTCGCTGGCCACCCCCGCGGAGGCCGGGTTGCTCGGCACCGACGTGGGCCTGCCCATGCTGCTGCTCTCCCGGCACTCGCGGGACGCCTCCGGGGAGCCGGTGGAGTGGGTGCGCTCGGTCTACCGGGGCGACCGGTACAAGTTCGTCGCCAACCTCCAGCGCCCCCGCGGCTGAGGGCCTCCCCCGGGTGGCCGGGTGGCCGGGTGGCCGGGTGGCCGGGACACGGCCGGCGCACCGGAGCCGCCGGCCGGGGCCCGGGGGAGGCCGCCCGGCCCGTGGGCGGCCTCCCCCGACACCGGCCCCGGACGCGGCGGGAGCCGCCCGGGGCCGGTGGTTCGGTGGTCGGCCCAAAAGCCGGTACGTCCCCGTCGGCCCCCGCCCCTCCCCTCCGGGGGGCGGGGACCGGTCGGGGTCAGGCGCCGGGCAGGACGACGATCTTGCGTCCCCGCCCGGCGGCGAACCGGTCCAGCGCCTTCGGGTAGTCGTCCAGCGGCATGCGGTCGCTGATGAAGACCTTCGGGTCGATGACGCCGGCGGCGAAGAGGTCGGCGGCCCGCTCGTAGCTGTGCAGCACGGCCATCGAGCCGGTGATGGTGATCTCCTCGTTGTAGATCCGGTAGGGCTCGATCACCGCCGTGGTGGCGTGGTCGGAGACACCGAACTGGAGGAAGGTGCCGGCCCTGGCGACCCGGTTGATGCCGTCCTGGATGGCCTTGGCGTTGCCGGTGGCGTCGATGACCACGTCCCAGCCGCGCGGGCGGTCCAGTTCGTCGGGATCGGCGGCGGAGCCGGAGACGCCCAGCGAGACGGCGGTGGCCAGCCGGTCGGGGTTGATGTCCACGACGTCGACGGAGGCGGCGCCGGTGCGCTTGGCCAGCTCCAGCATCATCAGGCCCATGGTGCCGGAGCCGTAGATCAGGACCCGGGCGGCCATCTTCGCGGAGAGCACGTCGTAGCCGCGCACCGCGCAGGACAGCGGCTCGATGAGCGCGGCGTCCTCGGTGTTCACGTGGTCGGGAAGCCTGACGCAGTTGGCCACCGGCGCCACGGCGTACTCGGCGGCGCCGCCGGCCACGGAGACGCCGATCGCGGCCCAGCGCTCGCAGAGGTTGGCGTGCCCCTCGCGGCAGTAGCGGCACTCGTGGCAGTACAGGGAGGGATCCACCGCGACCCGGTCGCCCTCGCGCAGTTCGGTGACGTCACGGCCCACGGCGGCCACCACCCCGGCGAACTCGTGTCCGGGCACCACCGGCAGGGTGGGGGCGAACTCCCCCTGGAGGATGTGCAGATCGGTGCCGCACAGTCCGCACGCGGAGACCTTCACCACCACGTCACGGGGGCCCGGGGCGGGGTCCGGGACGGTGGTGACCAGGACCTTGCCCGGCTCCTCGATGAGGGCGGCTTTCACTTGACGGCTCCTAGCGACAGGCCCTGGACCAGCTTGTCCTGGGCGGCGTAACCGGCGGCGAGCACCGGCAGGGAGATCACGATGGAGGCGGCGGAGACCTGGGCCAGGAAGAGGCCCTGGCTGGTGACGAACCCGGTCAGGAAGACGGGGGCGGTCTCGGCCGTGACCCCGGTGAGGACCCGGGCGAAGAGCATCTCGTTCCAGCTGAAGATGAAGCAGATCAGCGCGGTCGCGGCGATGCCCGGGGCGGCGATGGGGGCGACGACGCGCAGCAGCACCACGGGCAGGCGGGCGCCGTCGATCTGCGCGGCCTCGATCAACGACCGGGGGACCTCGGAGAGGAAGGACTGCATCATCCACACCGCGATCGGCAGGTTCATGGCGGTGAAGAGGATGACCAGCAGCCAGATGTTGTCGAGCATGCCGATGCTGCGGGCGATCAGGTAGATCGGCAGCAGGCCGGCGACCAGCGGCAGCATCTTGGTGGACAGGAAGAAGAACATGACGTCCTTCCACCGCTTCACCGGCTTGATCGACAGCGCGTAGGCGGCGGGCAGTGCCAGCACCAGCACGAACAGGGTGGAGAAGGTCGAGGCCATGGCCGAGTTGATCAGCGGCGGCCAGGGGCTGGCTCCCCCGTCCAGACCGAAGAACTCGCGGTAGCCGTCCAGGGTGAACGGCGCCAACAGCATCGGCGGGTTGGTGGCGGCGTCCGGCTCCGAGCGGAAGGAGATCAGCGCCATCCAGACGACCGGCAGCACGAAGACCAGGCCGCAGGCCCAGGCGACCACGGCGAGGGCGGCGCCCCGGCCCCGGCCGCGGGGGCGGCCGACGGCGGTCGGGGTGGTGCCGCCCCGGGCGCCGGTGCGGCCCGGGCCACCGGGGGCGGCCGGGTCCCCGGCTCCGCCGGGAGCGGTGGCCCCGGGGGCGCCGGCGGGCGCGGCGGTGGGATCGGCGGTGGTCACGAGTGACCCCCCTCCTCGCTGAACAGGGACGACACGACGCGCAGGGCGAAGGTGGCCAGGATGATCGTGCCGATCACCACGAGCACGCCCGCGGCCGAGGCCAGGCCGTACTCGTGGGCCCGGTAGAAGGTCTGGTAGATGGTGAAGGGCAGGTTGGCCGTGCCCAGGGCGCCACCGGTGATGGTGAAGACCGCGTCGAAGTGCTGGACGATGTGGATCGACCCCAGCAGGGCCCCCAGCTCCAGGTAGCGGCGCAGGTGGGGCAGGGTGATGTAGCGGAAGATCTGCCGGTCCCCGGCGCCGTCGATGCGGGCCGCCTCGATGGCGTCCAGCGGGCGGCTCTGCAGGCCGGCCAGCAGGATCAGCATCATGAACGGCGTCCACTGCCAGATGAGCGCGGCCTCGATCGCGAACAGCGGCATGTCCGAGATCCAGTCGGGCTGGATCGGGTCCTCGAAGCCGAGGAAGCCGCCGATGCTGTTGAGCAGGCCGTTGAACAGGCCGTACTCGGGGTTGAACAGCACGTGCTTCCACAGCAGCGCGGCGGCCACCGGGACCAGCAGGAACGGCGTGATGAGCATGGTGCGCACCGCGCCGCGGCCGGGGAAGCGGCGGTCCAGCAGCAGCGCCAGGAGCAGGCCGAGGACCAGGCTGACCAGTACCACGGTCGTGGTGAGCACGACGGTGGTGATGACCGAGGAGCGCAGGGCGCTGTCGGACAGGACCGTGCCGTAGTTGCCGAAGCCGTTGAAGGCACGGGCGTCGGGGTTGAGCGAGTTCCAGCTGAAGAACGAGATCACCAGGGTGCCGAGGAACGGCAGCTGGGTGACCACGATCATGAAGACCAGGGCGGGCAGGAGGGGGGCGCGGGAGGCCCACGCG
>NZ_VKHT01000280.1 GCF_014141535.1 Streptomyces alkaliphilus
GGTCGGCGGGCCCCTGAGGGGTCCGGGGGGCCGTCCTCACTCGGCCAGGCCGTTGCGGACCGCCCACAGCGCGGCCTGGGTGCGATCGGCGAGTTCGAGCTTCATGAGGATGTTGGAGACGTGCGTCTTGACGGTCTTCTCCGACAGCACCAGGGCCCGGGCGATCTCCCGGTTGGCACGCCCCCGGGCGATCAGGGCGAGCACCTCGCGTTCCCGCTCGGTGAGCGTGCCGGAGCGGCCGGAGCGGCCGTCGGTGTCATTGCTCAGCAGTGCGCGGGCGATCTCCGGTTCGAGCAGGACGTGTCCGGCGTGCACGGAGCGGATCGCCGCCGCCAGGGCATCGGGGTCGATGTCCTTGTGGAGGTAGCCACCGGCCCCGGCCCGCAGTGCGGGGACGACGCTGCGGCGCTCGGTGAAGCTGGTGATGACCAGGACCCGGGTGTCGGCCCCGGCGCCGAGGGAACGCAGGGCCTCCAAGCCGTCGGTACCGGGCATCCTGAGATCCAACAGGACCACGTCGGGGCGCAGTTCACGGGCGCGTTCGACGGCCTCGGCGCCGTCGGCCGCCTCGCCGACGACCTCGATGTCCTCCTGGATCTCCAGAAAGGTCCGCAGTCCCCGGCGCACGACCCGGTGGTCGTCCACCACGAGGACCCGGATGGGCGCGGCGTCGGGATCAGCCACGGGGCACCTCCATTTCGACGACGGTCCCACGACCGGGTTCCGATGTGATGGTCAGGCTGCCGCCCACGGCCTGGGCGCGATCGCGCATGGAGACCAGGCCCAGACGGCGTCCGGCGCGACGCACGGCCCCCGGGTCGAAGCCGGTGCCGTCGTCGACCACCCGCAGGACGGTATGGGCTCCCCGTCGGTCGAGGGAGACGTCCACCCGGCTCGGGGCGGCGTGACGCAGGGCGTTGTGGAGGGCTTCCCTGGCGACCTGGAGCAGAGCCTCCTCGCGATCGGGGCCCGGGGCCCCGGGCTCACGGCACACGAAGGCGACCCGGGCCGGGTGCGCCCGGTTCAGGACTCTGGTCTCGGCGTCCAGGACGGCGGCCAGGCCGTCCTCCTCCAACGCCGCCGGCCGCAGTTCGACCACCACGGCGCGCAGCTCGTCGGCGGCCTCGGCGGCGAGCCGGGTCACCTCGGTGAGTTCGGCGGCGGCGCGGGCGGGGTCGCGGGTCAGCAGGCCGGCGGCGGCGCGGGCGGTCAGTCGCAGCGAGAAGAGTTTCTGTGCGACGGCGTCGTGCAACTCCCGGGCGATCCGGGCGCGTTCCTCGGCGATGGACAGTTCGCGGCTGCGTTCCAGCAGATGGGCGTTGGTGAGGGCGATCGCGGCATGGCGGGCCAGCAGGCGCAGCAGTTCCTCGTCCTCCTCGGTGAAGGAGGTGTCACCGCGCGGACGTCCGGTGCCCGGGCCGGTGCCGTCCCGGAGGCGGGTCCGGGCGGCGGGGCGCTCGGGGAGCTTGTCGGCGAGGAAGAGGGCTCCGAGCACCCGTTCCCCGTCGAGAATCGGCATGCCCAGGAAGCCGCGCATCTCGGGGTGGGCCTCCGGCCACCCCTCGAACCGGGGGTCGCGGCGGATGTCGGCGACGCGCTCGGGTTCGGCCCGGCGGAGCATCGCGGCGAGCAGTCCGTGCTGGCGGGGCAGTGGACCGATGGCCCGCCACTGGCGCTCGGTCATGCCGGAGACGAGGAACTGGGCGAACCCGCCGGCACCGTCGGGCACCCCGAGGGCGGCGTAGCGGGCGTTGAGGAGTTCCCTGGCCGAGCCGACGATGGTCTGCAGCACGTCGCGCACCTGGCGGGTGCTGTTCATCGCGAGGAGCGCGTCACTGATGGCGGCGAGGCCGGTGCCGGTTGCCATGGTCCGCACGGTACCGCTCCGGACCCGGGACACGGATCGGTCCCCGGGCGGCGACGACGCGGGAAACGGCTTAGCTCCCCGGTCCCGGGCCGGGGTGGCGGGGGGGTCGTGGCGACGGACCGTCGGAGTCGGGCACCTTCGGTGACGACTCCGTGGCAAAGGGTGGGAAAGAAGGGGTGCGGGGGCGCCCGGGAGTGAGCCGTGTCACGGGACCGAGGTCCCTCCCCTATCGCCGGTAGTGGACGGGTGTCCTTCCGGCGGGTGACGGGCGGCGCCGGGCGGGGGTCCCGGGAGGGTCCCGGGACCACGGTCCCGAGTAGTAATTGAGCTGTTTGCCCCTTTTTTCATGACTTGCCAAGAATGGCGACTGTCCCGATCGAGGCCGGTTCGACCCGGCCGAGAGCAACCGGAAGCAGAGGATCACCTTTCATGGCAGTCCACGGCACCACCCCGCGTTCGTTCCTGTCCCGCGCCCGCCGCACCGCCGCCGTCGGCATGGCGGGAGCCGCCGTCGCGGGTCTGGGCGTACTGGGTGTGGCGGGCACGGCCCACGCCGCGCCGACCACCGGGGCACAGGACACCGCCCAGCGGATGATCGACGACGCGGCGCAGTACCAGTGCTTCGCCAACATCGTGGAACGGGAGAGCGGCTGGGACCACACCGCGACCAACCCCTCCAGCGGTGCGTACGGACTCATGCAGGCCCTCCCCGCGGGGAAGATGGCCTCCGCCGGCTCCGACTGGCAGAGCAACCCGACCACGCAGATCGAGTGGGGTCTGCAGTACATGGAGGAGCGCTACGGCAGCCCCTGCGCCGCCTGGTCCTTCTGGCAGAACAACCACTGGTACTGAGCGACCCCCCTCCCGGGAACCCGGACCGACTCCGGGTTCCCGGGGGAGCACCGTCGAACGCGTGACGGCCTGCGACCCGGTGATCACCGGGTCGCGGGCCGTCACGCGTTCGGGGCGGGCGGACGGTTCAGTCCCTCATGACCTCCGGCTCGTGGCGGCGCAGGAAGCGCAGCACCAGGAAGGCACAGCCGACCGAGATGACCGCGAGCATCCCCACGTCGAGGATCCACACGGCCGCCTCGTGGTCCCACAGGCGGTCGGTCTCGCCGCGCTGACGGTGCCCCATCAGGGTGTTCAGGTCGGCGGTCGAACCCACTCCCGCCAGTCCCCAGCGCGAGGGCATCAGCCAGGCCACCTGCTCCAGTCCCGGCTTCCCCGCCACCTGGAAGAGCACCCCGGTGAAGACGAGCTGCACGACGCAGATCATCACCAGCAGGGGCATGGTCATCTCGGAGGTGCGGACGACCGAGGAGATCACCAGGCCGATCATCATGGAGGTGATGCCGAGGACCGTGATCACGATGGTCATCTCGACCGCGGGCGATTCGACGAACAGCACGCCCTGCTCGGGCAACTCACGCGGCGCGAAGCAGATCAGGGCCAGAATGACGCCCTGGACGATCGTGACCATGCCCAGCACCAGCACCTTGGACATCAGATACGCCGAGCGGGAGAGACCCACGGCCCGTTCCCGTTCGTAGATCACCCGTTCCTTGATGAGCTCGCGCACGGCGTTCGCCGATCCGGCGAAGCACATGCCGATCACCAGGATCAGCAGGATGATGCCCGCGTCCCCGTTGCCCCGTCCCCGTTCCAGTGGGCCGTAGCCCAGGCCGTGCGGGGCCGGGATCACCGTACTGACCAGACCGAGGATGATCGGCAGCGCGAGGGTGAGCGCCATGAAGCCCTTGTCCGAGGCGATCACCGCCAGGTACCGGCGTACCAGGGTCCATACCTGCGCGCCCCAGCTCTGGGCCTTCTGCTGCGCGGCCCGCAGGGGTTGGAGGTGAGCGGGGCGGGCGAGGTCGGCGTCCGCGTCGGCGGCGTACATCCGGTAGTGCCGGGAACCGCGCCAGCGCCCCATCCAGTCGTGGTCGCGGTAGTTCTCGAAGGCGGAGAAGACATCCGCCCAGGAGTCGTAACCGAAGAAGTTCAGCGCCTCGTCCGGTGGGCCGAAGTAGGCGACCCCGCCGCCCGGCGCCATCACCAGCACCCGATCGCACAGGCCGAGCTCGGCCACCGAGTGGGTGACCACCAGGACGGTGCGGCCGTCGTCGGCCAGACGGCGCAACAGCTGCATGACGTCGCGGTCCATCCCCGGGTCCAGGCCGGAGGTGGGTTCGTCGAGGAAGATCAGCGAGGGCTTGGTCAGCAGCTCCAGCGCCACCGAGACGCGCTTGCGCTGGCCGCCGGAGAGCTGGTTGATGCGCTTGTCCGCGTGGGGGTCGAGCTTGAGCTCGGCGAGCACCTCCTCCACCCGCGCGTTCCGCTCCGCCTTGCCGACGTCGCCGGGGAAGCGGAGCTCGGCGGCCAGGCGCAGCGCCTGCCGCACCGGCAGCGCGGTGTGCAGGATGTCGTCCTGCGGCACCAGGCCGATGCGGTGCCGCAGTTCGGCGAAGTGGGTGTAGAGGTTGCGCTGGTCGTACAGCACCTCGCCGTGGGTCGCGGGCCGGTACCCGGTCAGGGCCCGCAGCAGGGTGGACTTGCCGGAACCGGAGGGACCGATCACACCGACCAGCGACTTCTCGGGCACCCCGAAGGAGACGTCGTCGAGGATGGTCAGGGCGCCGTCGTTGACCTGCACCGTCAGGTGCCGGGCCGAGAAGGAGACCTCACCGGTGTCGACGAACTCCTCCAACCGGTCGCCGACCAGACGGAAGGTGGAGTGTCCGATACCGATGGTGTCGGAGGGGGTGATCAGCTGCCGGCCGTTCCTGTCCATGGGCTGACCGTTGACGTAGGTGCCGTTGTGGCTGCCCAGGTCGCGAAGCTCGAAGCGACCGTCGGGGGTGGCCAGGAACTCGGCGTGGTACCGCGAGACCTGCAGATCGGGAACGACCAGCTCGTTCTCGAGGGCACGGCCGATCCGGGTCACCCGGCCGATGTCGAAGCGGTGCAGGGCGGTGGCCCCGCGCGGTCCGCTCCCCTCCTCCCCGGCGTCACCGCCGGGCCCCGGTTCCCCGGATCCGGGGAACCCGCCCGGGGCCGGCGGGCCGGCCGAGGGCATCGGGGGCGCGGTCGACGGCGGGGTCGCGGGGGACACCGCGGCGACCGGCTGCGGTGCCTGCCGCGGCAGGACCCCGCCCGGCGCGGCCCCCACCGCGGTGAAGGACAGCCGTGGGCCATCCTCCGCGTTGCCCAGGTTCAGCACCGTCCCCGGCCCGGCGTGCAACTGCTGCACGCGCTGGCCGTGGGTCCACGTGCCGTTGGTGCTCCCGTGGTCCTCCAGGACCCAGCCCTCGCCGCCCCATCGCAGGGTGGCGTGCCGCCACGAGACGCGGGCGTCGGTGAACACCAGGTCGGCCTGCGGGTCACGGCCCAGCGTGTAGGACCGCGTCGGGTCCAGGGTCCAGCTCTGTCCGTTCAGTTCGAGTACGAGATCCGGCACTCCACGCCCCACAAGTCCATGCCCCATGTTGCTGTCCCCCGACGGGCCCGCCAGAGCGTCGCGGACCCGGGGATGGTGATGTCGAGGGAGACTATTCCAGGCCGGGGAGACCGTGGGGAGGGAGGTCCCCCGATGTCACGAACCCGGTGCGAACCGCGATCCTGCCCGTGACCTTCCGGCCCGCCGCGGTTCCGGCGGGGCGGCGCCCGGAGCCCGGGGCGCAC
>NZ_VKHT01000281.1 GCF_014141535.1 Streptomyces alkaliphilus
CAGCCCACCCGACCCGACCGAACGCCCGGAGCCCGCCGTGACCGACCTCGCCCCGCTGCTGCCCCTCCTGCTCGGCCTGGCCGCGGCCGCGGCCGTGCTCGGCCTCATCGCCGGCGTTCGCATCCTGCGGGCCGGAACGCCATTGCCCCCCGACCTCGCCCTCGCCCTGGAAGTCGGTTCCACCCGGGTCTCCGCAGGCCATTCCGCCGTCGACCGCCTCGGCATGCGCATGGCACCCCTGGTGCTGCGCCTCATGGGACCCGCCGCCGTCGACCGCAAGCGTCGCCGCATCGATCAGGCGGGCAACCCCGGCGGCCTGACCCTCGACCGCTACGCGGCCCGGCGTGCCGTCTACGGCCTCTTCGGCCTGCTCCTGGCACCGATCTTCCTCGCGGCCGGACAGCCCCTGTTCGCCGTCCTCGCCCTGGCCTTCGGCCTCCTCGCCGCCGATGTCCTCATCTGGCAGGGCGCCCGGGCCCGCAAGGAGGCGATCGAACGAACCCTCCCCGACTTCCTCGACGTCCTCGCGGTGGTCGTCTCCGCCGGGCTCGGCTTCCGCCAGGCACTCGAACGCGTCTCCTCCCGCTACACCGGCCCCTGGGCCGACGAGATCCGCATCACCCTGCGCCAGATGGACATGGGGGTCTCCCGCCGCCAGGCCTTCGACGAACTGCGCCGACGCAACGACTCCGAGCCCGTCAACCAGTTCGTCTCCGCCCTCCAACAGGGCGAGGAGCTCGGCTCGCCGATCGCCGACACCCTGGTGCAGATCGCCGCCGACATGCGGCGCACCGACGCGCAGAACGCCCGGCGCCGCGCCGCCCGGGCCATCCCCAAGGCAACCCTGGCCACCCTGGTGTTCATGGTCCCGGCGACGATGATCATCATCGTCGCCGGGATGATCCTCGGCTCCGGGACCGACTTCTTCGCCATTCTCGGCGACGGCTGATCCGGCCCCGCGCCGCCCGATCGGGACGTCAGATCGGCGTCTGCTCCCCACCCGGAGCGGGCGGCCCCTCCGCGTTCCCCTCCAAGGACGCCTCGTACTCCCGGTCCAGGGCGGAGAATTCCTCGACCACCATGTCGGCGATCTCCTTCAGCGCCGTCAGCTGGTCGTCGATCCGCTGCCGACCGTCCCGCCAGTTCGAGACGAAGTCCTCCAGCGCCTTGCGCACCGAGGAGTCGCCGATGTCGTCCTCGTAGTTGTCCACGGTCCGGCCGGTGGCGTTCATGCGGGTGCGCACGGACTCCAACTCCTCGCCGAACTCCTCCAACATCTCATAGGGAACCTTCAGGTCGTTGTCGCTCACCTCGGGAACACCCCCTCGGCCCCGGGGGCCGCGCTCGTCGAACGGAAAGGACCAACGGACGGAAGACCGGACGGGAAGGCCGGGACCGGTATATCGAACGGGAAAGCACACCGTGTGAACGGAGAGGGCGCCGGCGCCCGGGGTCTCAGACGAAGCGGAAGGTCGAGGCCACCGCGTCGAACACGTCCAGGAACGAGTCGGCCAACTCCACCATGTGACTGCTCCCCGCGACCAGGGCCACCCGGTTCGCGCTCCCCGGCACGGGGATGAAGGTCTGCGACAACACCACCCGTATCGGACGCGGATCCTGACGGTACCGGATGTCCTCCACGCCCTCGGTGCGTGCCACGGTGCCCACCTCCGGGATCTCCACAGTGGACACCCGGCGCCACGGATCGCCCTCGCGGCGGGCGGTGATCTCCTTCAACTGCCCGGCGATCGCCCGCGGATCGGTGGACAGCGCGGCCCCGGTGGAAGTGCGCGCGTCGAGCAGGGAGACCGTCATCGAAGCCGTGACCGGAACCTTCCCGCCGAAAGTGTCCGCCATGCAGCCGATCCAGGCCGCCCCCGACTCCCTGGCCTCCTTGGCCTGACGACGCAGGAACGAGGCGATCACCTCCGAGTGCTCGGCCAGTTGGGGACTGGCGCGCACCCGTTCCCGCACCAGACGGCGGATCCCCTCCTCCCGGGTCTCCGGGCGGATGTCGAACTCCCACCAGGTGTCAGGAACCTTGATGTGGAAGCCCTCCCGCTCCACCGCGACGGTGTCCACCCACTTGTCGCCCGAGTCGCTGACCATGGCTTCCCTCCCCGCGGGCGTCTCCCGCACCCAACCGTGCACGGGGAGCCGGCGGACTCGCCACCGGGGCGGTTGCACGCCCCCCGTTCCCACCTCGTCACCGTACCCGGGAGTGACCAACAGACCAACGGCCGGTCCCGTTCCGATACCGACCTTCGGCCATCCGCTGCCCAATTCGTGCGGGATGTGGCACAGTCAGTTGCGATGGGTTCACTGGGTGGTTCGGGGGAGGGATGTCATGAGACACGACTCCTCTCCGTCGCCCGGGGACCTCGTGTACGAGGATCGCGGCCGCCTCGGCCGCCGGGACCGGGGCACCGCACCCCGGATGGCGCCACCGGCCGACCACCCTCCCGCCTCCGGGAGGAAACCGTCGGCACGGGGTAGGGAATCGACAGCCGCGCAGGGGGCGGCTGGAAGAGAGGTTCACCATGACCAGAGTGCTGTTGGAGTGGAAGCATCGCGTCGCCGGACGCCTGGGGTCCGCGTCCCCGGACCGCGGCGCGGGCTTCGTCGAGTACGCCGGCCTGCTCCTCCTCATAGCCGCGGTCGTGGTGACAGTTTTCGGCCTGGGACTGGACAACCAAATCGCCACGGCTGTGCAGCGTGCGGTCAGTTCCGTCCTCAACCTTTGACAAGGGAGACATCCGGAAGTCGCTGCCCACGCGACCGTGGTGCGGCGTTTCCACTGTATATCTGGCTGATCAGTGTCGGCCTCTTCGCCATGTTGGCTTTCTTTGTTTTCGCTCAGGCAGCTGCTCTGCGCGGAACGGGTCAGTCGGCTGCTGACGCCGCTGCTCTGGCTGCTGTACGTGAAGCGCGGGACAGTATCTATGAGGATTTTCTGACCTCTGTTGGAGGTGAGGGGGTCGACTTGGTCGAGATAATTTCCGGCGGCCCCTTGGGGGTGGGGTCTGCGTGTGGCGAGGCCCAACGGCTGGCCTCCATGAATAATGCCACCCTGGTCCACTGTTCTCCGCTTTCCGGTCGCCTTGGCTATGCAGTGACCATTGAAACAAATGACTCGGTTGCTCAGACAGTTATTCCGGGTGTAGGAAACCAGACGGCTCGCGCCGAAGCCACGGCGGTCATGGAGCCGCTCTGCGATGTACAGGAAGGGGAAGCCGAAGATGACTTTCCTGAGCTCTCTTGTGAGAGTGACACCTGGCAAATCGATCCCGACAGGGAGATCTCTGGTTTCGAGCCCCGAGATCTCTTCGGGATTCGCCTGGAAGACTAACGATGCGTGCCTTTTTGTAAAGGGATCGGTGCGATGAATCTCCGTGACAGCAAAACGCGCCTCATCCTGGCGGCGATAGTTCTGGGTTTGGCTTTGATATTCATTGTGGCCAGTTGTAGTAGGGGTGATGGCGAATCAGATCCTGGCGTGGAGGCAGAGCAATCGAATGACTCGAATTCCCCGGGTGATTCGAATGGGGAAGCGGAGGAAGGTGGCCAGGAAGTATCTTTCTTGGCCAGCGTGACGGGAGAGGGTGGCATCACGCTGAACTTCACTCGTGCCGAGCGTGAAGAAGGCGGATTTCTGACGGTAGAAGGAGTGATGCATAATGCCACCTCGGAGGTATGGGTGGACCTCGCCTGGCGAGGTACGGAGAGGGAGCTCGCGGTAAATGGATTTTCTATGGCCGGTGCGACTCTGACGGCGAAATCCGAAGGAAAGCGCTACCTTGTTCTTCGTGACACCACGGGGCGTTGCTTGTGCACCGGCTTCGGTGGAGCCGTGAACCCCGGGGAAACGGTGGAGTGGTTCGCCCAGTTCCCGGCTCCCGATCCGGCTACCACCGAGGTTGATTTCCAGATCGGACGTATGCCGACCGTCACCATCGAGATTGGCTAGGAGCCACGTCATGCGAGACATGCGCGCAGCAGCTCCGGGGCGGGTGGTTGCCGTGGCGGCAGCCACGGCCGTCGCTCTCGGGATCGGGGCCCCCGCCTTCGCGGACGAAAAAGGGGAATACGAGCAACCTCCCGGATACGAGGCCCCCGCCCCGCCGCAGATCGACGCCAACGCCCCGGGCCTGATGCTGGGGGACGGGGCCACCCTCGCCGAGCCCCGGGTGCTCGACATCAAGTTCGTGATCGAGGACACGGGTACGCCGCAGCCGGCGGCCACTCCCCAGCCGGAGAACCCGGATCCTCCGATTGAGGGCGACGAGGGCGACGAGGGCTCCGAGGAGGAAGAGCCTGCGGGGCAGGAGGAGACTCCTCAACCCGATGAGGGAACGGCTGTCGACAGCGCGGGTGAGACGCGGGAGGAACGCACGGGCAACCAGCGCAAATTCACCCTCCAAACCGACGTGATCTTCGGCAAGGACAGTGACGTGGTGAGTGATGAGGCCAGGGAAGCTCTCGCTGTGGTGGCCGAGGCGATCGCCGAACACTCACCCGCCGAGGTGAACGTCTTCGGCTTCACGGACAATCTGGGATCCTACGAGCACGGTGTGACACTCTCAAACAATCGTGCCCGTAATACTCAGCAGGTTCTCGTGGAATTGCTGGACGATCCATCCGGCATCAACTTTAACGTTCGAGGCTACAGCGAGGATTACCCCCTCTACGACAACAGCACGGAGGAAGGACGGCAGAAGAACCGCCGGGTGGAGATCTCCTGGCCCAGCTCCTGACCCTGTCGACCCGATCCCTCTCGCTCATTCCCAGCGGGTGGCCAGCGTTCGATAGGTCCGCAGGTCCTGGTTGTGGGGATCGCCGGTCACCTTGTCGAACCACAGGAGCGCGGTCGAACCGTCACGCAGGACGAAGCAGATGCCCATGTTCTCGTGCAGGCTTCCGTCCCGGACGATGTCCTCTACCGGAACGGGATTGGGGAGTGTCGGCTCCCGGGCAGCCTCCCGGCACTCCTCCGCCGAGATCCTCGGATCGGTGACGCGTCCCGCCTCCACCTCCGGCACGATGTGGAAGCCGTCGTCGTCCACGCCGGGTTCGGGGCATGCCTGATAGACGATCTCGGGATCCGCTCCCACGTGTTGATGGGAGCCGTATCCGATGCCGGTGGTCGCCGTGAGGGTTTCCAACTCCACCATGGTGATGCCCGCTCCGTAACAGGTTCCCAGTGCCACGGTGGCGTTCTCGGTGTAGCGCGGGGCGTGGATGGTGAGCGGAACGACTTCACCCGAAACGGCCTCTCCCCCGCTTCCGGACCCCTCGTCCCCGCCCGGGCCGCCCGTGGGGTCGGTACCCGACGCCTGGCCGTCATCGGCCTGTTCGGCGGCCGGGTCCGTGGGCGTATCCGATGGGGCGGATGCGTCGGTGCCGTTGTCGTTTCCGGTGTCATCACCCGTCAGGTGGGTGGTGAGGAGGGTGCCGCCGATGGCGGCGACCGCCACGGCGAGGGCGGTCGCCAGGACGAGGGGGCCACGTCGGCGGCGCGGTGCACCGGAGGACGGCGCC
>NZ_VKHT01000282.1 GCF_014141535.1 Streptomyces alkaliphilus
CGTCCGCCCCGATCCCGACTTCCGGGGGTGGCCGGCACGGGGGTTCGGCCGTCCCCGGGACCTCCCCGTTCCCGGCCCCGTGGAGGGTCGGGAACGGGGCTCGAGACTCGCCCGGAGGCCCGGAGGCTGCCGTCCGCTCGCCCGCCCGGTGATCCGGAGCCGGGCGCGAGGCTTCACCGCCCCCGTGCCGGAACCCCCGACGCACGGCGCCCCGTCGCCCGGTCGGGGGACCGGGCGACGGGGCGCCGTGTCGGACGGATGCCGCCCGTGCCCGCCGTGCCCATCCGGGAGCGAGCGGGCACGGCGGCCGGGAGTCAGGTCCAGGAGATCAGCCGCTGGGGGTGCTCCAGCACCGCCGCGGTGTCCGCCAGGACCTTCGAGCCGAGTTCACCGTCCACCAGGCGGTGGTCGAAGGACATCGCCAGCGTGGTGACCTGGCGAGGCTTGACCTTGTCCTTGTGAACCCAGGGCTGCGGCTTGATGGTGCCGACCGCCAGGATCGCGGACTCTCCGGGGTTGAGGATCGGCGTGCCGGTGTCCACGCCGAACACCCCGATGTTGGTGATGGTCACCGTGCCGCCCTGCATGTCGCCGGGGGAGGTGCGCCCCTCGCGGGCGGTGGTCACCAGATCCGTCAGGGCCCGGGACAGCTCGGGGAGGGTCTTGGTGCCGGCGTCCTTGATGTTGGGCACCAGCAGCCCGCGCGGCGTGGCGGCCGCGATCCCGAGGTTGACGTAGTCCTTGATCACGATCTCCTGGCGTTCCTCGTCCCAGGAGGCGTTGATCTCCGGGTGTCGGCGGATCGCGACCAGGAACGCCCGGGCCACCATGAGCAGCGGGTTGATGCGCAGCCCCTCCAGCGAGGGATCCTTGCGCAGCTTCTCCACCAGCTTCATCGTGCGCGTCACGTCGACGGTGACGAACTCGGTGACGTGCGGTGCCGTGAAGGCGCTGGAGACCATCGCCTTGGCGGTGGCCTTGCGCACCCCCTTGATCGGCACCCGGCGCTCGCGGATCAGCTCCATCGACTGGGGCTCCACGGTCGGGGCCTCCGCCCGTCCGCGGTCCCCGGTCCCGTCGACGATCTCCGCGGGGCCCGTCTCCGGGCTCGGCGGGGCGACCGTGGCGGCGGTGGTCCCGGCGGCCTTCCCGGCACCCGCCGGGGCGGCGGCGCGCTCGGCGTGGGCGCGCACGTCCTCACGGGTGATGATGCCGTCCTCGCCGCTGGGCGTCACCTCCGCCAGGTCGATGCCCAGGTCACGGGCGAGCTTGCGGACCGGCGGCTTGGCCAGGGGCCGCCCCGTCGTCGGCGTGGCGGTCACGGGTTCCGCCACGGGCTCGGCCACGGGTTCCGCCACCGGGGGGGCGGACGCGGCGGGAGCGGTGCCGTTGGCGGCGGGCGCGCCCGCGCCGGCACCGGCACCGGCCGTCTTCCGCGGGCGGCGTCGGGTGGTGCCGGAGGAGACGCCGTAACCCACCAGTACCGGTTCGCGGGTCTCCTTCGCGGCGCCGCCCCCGTCGTCACCGGAGCCCGGCGCGGGGGCCCCGGGTGAGGTGCCCGTGTCCGCCGGCGCGGCGGTCGCCGCCCCGGTGTCCCCGGCGACCGCGCCCGGCTCGGTGGCCGCCGGCGGCGCCGCGGGCCCGGCCGTCGGGTCGGTGTCCACGCTGATGATGGCGGTGCCCACGTCAACCGTGGTGCCCTCGTCGAACAGAAGCTGTGCCACCACCCCGTCGTACGGGATGGGCAGCTCCACGGCGGCCTTGGCGGTCTCCACCTCCACCACGACCTGCCCGTCGGTGACCGTGTCCCCCGGCTTCACCAGCCAGCTGAGGATCTCGGCCTCGGTCAGTCCCTCGCCCACGTCGGGCATGCGGAACTCGCGGAATCGCTCCGCGGCGTTCGTCGTCACGACTTCCCTCACCCCTCTCAGAACGCCAGCACGCGGTCGATGCCGTCCAGGACCCGGTCGAGTCCGGGCAGGTACTCCTCCTCCAGACGCGCCGGCGGGTACGGGGCGTGGAAGCCCCCGACCCGCAGCACCGGCGCCTCCAGATGGTAGAAGCAGCGCTCCGTGATGCGGGCGGCGATCTCCGCGCCCGCGCCGAAGAAGACCGGTGCCTCGTGGACGACCACCAGCCGGCCGGTGCGCTCCACCGATGCCTGCAGGGTGTCGAAGTCCATGGGGGAGATGGACCGCAGGTCCACCACCTCCACCGAACGGTTCTCCTCCGCCATCGCCTCGGCGGCGCGCAGCGCGGTGCGCACGGTCGGGCCGTAGGCGGCGAGGGTGAGGTCGGTGCCCTCCCGCAGCACCCGGGCCCGGTGCAGGGGCTCGGCGTCGCCGTCGGGGACCTCGGTGGTGACCTCCCCCTTGTCCCAGTAGCGGGACTTGGGCTCGAAGAAGATCACCGGGTCGTCGCAGTCGATGGACTGCCGCAGCATCCGATAGGCGTCGTCCGGCGTGGAGGGGGTGACGATCTTCAGGCCGGCGACATGCGCGAAGAGTGCCTCCGGCGACTCGCTGTGGTGCTCCACCGCGCCGATGCCGCCCGCGTAGGGGATGCGGATGACGACCGGCAGCTTCACGGTGCCCAGGGCACGGGCGTGCATCTTCGCGAGCTGGGTGACGATCTGGTCGTAGGCGGGGAAGACGAAGCCGTCGAACTGGATCTCGCACACCGGCCGGTAGCCGCGCAGGGCGAGGCCGATGGCGGTGCCGATGATGCCGGACTCGGCGAGGGGGGTGTCGATGACCCGCTCCTCGCCGAAGTCCTTCTGCAGCCCGTCGGTGATGCGGAAGACACCGCCGAGCTTGCCGACGTCCTCTCCCATGATCAGGACCTTGGGGTCCGCCTCCATGGCGTGGCGCAGCGATGTGTTCAGCGCCTTCGCCATCGGCATGGTGCGGGTCTCGGTGGTCGCCATGTCAGTTGCCCTCCCCGTGGGTGTCCTCGAAGGAGGCCAGGTAGGCGGCGAACTGCGCCCGCTCCTCGTCGACCAGTGCGTGTCCGTCGGCGTAGACGTTCTCGAAGATGGCCATGGTGTCGGGGTCCGGCATGGTGCGGATGGCCTCCCGGACGCGGCGGCCCAGCGCGTCGCTCTCCTCCTCGACGGCGGCGAGGGCGTCGGCGTCCATCAGCCCTTCGCGCTCGAGGTGGGTGCGCAGGCGCAGGAGGGGGTCGCGGGACTCCCAGGCGAGGCGCTCGTCGTCGGAACGGTAGCGGGTGGGGTCGTCGGAGGTGGTGTGCGCGCCCATCCGGTAGGTGAACGCCTCGACGAGCATGGGACCGCCGCCGGTGCGGGCGCGTTCGACGGCGGCGCGGGTGACGGCGAGGACCGCCAGCACGTCGTTGCCGTCCACGCGGACACCGGGGAAGCCGTACCCCGCGGCGCGCTGGTACAGCGGGACGCGGGTCTGCTTCTCGGTGGGCTCGGAGATGGCCCACTGGTTGTTCTGGCAGAAGAAGATCACCGGCGCGTTGTAGACCGCCGAGTAGGTGAACGCCTCGGCCACGTCGCCCTGGCTGGAGGCGCCGTCACCGAAGTAGGCGACGACCGCGGACTCCGCGCCGTCCTTGGCCACGCCCATGGCGTAGCCGGTGGCGTGCAGGGTCTGGGAGCCGATGACGATGGTGTAGAGGTGGAAATTGTTGCCGTTGGGGTCCCAGCCGCCGTTGTTCACGCCCCGGAACATGCCGAGGAGCTGGGCGGGGTCGACGCCGCGGCACCAGGCGACACCGTGCTCGCGGTAGGTGGGGAAGACGTAGTCGTCGTCCCGCAGCGCGCGGGCGGAGCCGATCTGGGCGGCCTCCTGGCCGAGCAGCGAGGGCCACAGGCCCAGCTCGCCCTGGCGCTGGAGGGATGTGGCCTCGGCGTCGAAGCGGCGGGTGAGCACCATGTCGCGGTACAGGCCGCGCAGCTCGTCGGCGTCGAGGTCGATGGCGTAGTCGGGGTGCTCGACGCGCTCCCCCTCGGGGGTCAGCAGTTGCACCATGTCGGGGCCGCCGAACTCGTCGTGGTGCCCCGGGGCGTCGGTGTTCCCGGACTTCGCGGCGGTCCCGCGGCTGCCGGCGCGACCGGACGCGGTCTTCTTCGCGGCACCCTTCCGCGCGGCGCCCGTGCTCTTCGCGCGGCCGGCGGCACCGCTCGCGGTGGTCTTCCCACCGGTCCTGCGCTTCGTCGTGCCGGTGTCCTTTCCGGTGGTGGTCTGTTCGGTGGAACCGTCGGTTCCTCCACCACCGTCTCGTGGCCGGCTGCGCGCGGCAGTGCTCTCCACGGTCACGTGTGCTCCTCCGTCGGTCCGGCCCCCGGGGTCCACCGGGTACCAGGGCGGCTCGCCCGGTGCCGTGCGGCGCACGGGGTGGGTGCGGCGCGGACGGCCCGAGCGTGACAGGTGTCCCGTTCGACGGCCCGCTTGACAACACCGTACCCAGTGTTCCGGAGAACCGTTAAACGTCCCTGACCTGCGGATTTACCTGGATGGCCAAGTATTTTCCGCCGGGCCGGGAACGACACTGGTCACAGCCTTGCGAGTCGCGGAGGGACTTTCCCCGCACGGTAACGCGACCGACCGGGTTACGGGAAGAGCGGAGATGGGGGTGGCGCGGGGTCGGCACGGGGAGCGTCACCGTGTGACACTGGCAAAGTGCGTAAAGAAGGCGAAAACGGAACAATCACCGTATTCCTCGTCGACGACCACGAGGTGGTTCGGCGCGGCGTGCACGAGATGCTGTCGTTGGAGGAGGACATCGAGGTGGTCGGGGAGGCCGGGACGGCGGCCGACGCGATGGCCCGCATCCCCGCCGCCCGGCCGGACGTCGCGGTCCTGGACGTGCGTCTGCCCGACGGCAGCGGCGTGGAGGTCTGCCGAGAGATCCGTTCCCGGGAGGAGGGCATCCGCTGCCTGATGCTGACCTCGTACGCCGACGACGAGGCGCTCTTCGACGCCATCATGGCCGGCGCCTCGGGGTACGTCCTCAAGGCGATCCGCGGCTCGGAGCTGCTGTCGGCGGTGCGGGACGTGGCCGCGGGCAAGTCACTGCTGGACCCGGTGGCCACCCAGCGGGTGCTGGAACGGCTCCGGGACGGCGCCACGGCGCGGGGGGACGAGCGGCTGGGCCGGCTCACCGACCAGGAGCGCCGCATCCTCGACCTGATCGGCGAGGGTCTGACCAACCGGGCCATCGGTGAGCGTCTGCACCTGGCGGAGAAGACCATCAAGAACTACGTCTCCAGCCTGCTCGCCAAGCTGGGGATGGAACGGCGCTCCCAGGCCGCCGCGTACGTGGCGCGTCTCCAGGCCGAGCAGGGGCGGCCGGGGGGCGACTGAGGGCCCGGGCCGGCGCGGGTTCCCCCGCGCGAGCCCCGGGCGGGCGCCCGGCACGGCCACCCGGGCCCTCCTCACCACCCCCGGGCGCCGCGGGCCGGAGGGGCACCGGGCCCGAAACCGCCGTTCGCCGCCATCGCGCCCACCATCGCGCGCCCACCATCGCGCGCCCGCCATCGCGCCCCCGCACCACGGTGCCCG
>NZ_VKHT01000283.1 GCF_014141535.1 Streptomyces alkaliphilus
CGACCGCCCCGGGCACCAGCGCCCCTCCTCCGCTGCCCTCCACCGAACGAGCGCTGTACCACCGTCTGGCCGTGGCCCAGTCCGAGGGACGTGCCCCCTCCGTGGTCGCCGCCGTGGTCCGGGACGGTGTCCCCGTGTGGTGCGCGGGCCGTGGCGAGGTCGCCGGGGAGGTGCCCGGCCCCGAAGTGCAGTACCGCATCGGCTCGATCACCAAGACCTTCGTGGCGATCCTGGTCATGCGGCTGCGGGCCGAGGGACTGATCTCCCTCGACGACCGCCTCGGCCGTCACCTGGACGCCCCCGCCGGAGGGGAGGCCCGGATCGCCGAACTCCTCTCCCACGCCGGTGGTCTGGCGGCCGAGCCGCGCGGCCCGTGGTGGGAGCGAACCGAGGGGAGCCTGCGCCCGGAACTCCCCGACCTCTTCGGTGAGCGCCCGCTGCGCCATTCCCCGGGACGCCGCCACCACTACTCCAACACCGGCTACGCCCTGCTCGGTGCTCTGGTGGAACACCTGCGGGGCCGCCCCTGGTACGAGGTGCTGCGCGAGGAGGTGCTCCACCCGCTCGAAATGTCCGATACCACCCTCCTGCCGCGCGCCCCGCACGCGGAGGGCTGGGCCGTGCACCCCCACGCCGACGTGGTGCAGCCCGAGCCGGCGCCGGACACCGGCCGCATGGCGCCGGCCGGTCAGCTCTGGTCCACCGCCGCCGACCTGTGTCGTTTCGCCGCTTTCCTCACCGTCGGGGACGACCGGGTGCTCGGGGCGGCGGATGTGGAGGAGATGCGCCGCCCCGCCGTCCCCGCCGAGACGCGCGACCGGGACACGTCCTACGGGTGGGGCCTGCAACTCCTCCACCACCGGGGCCGCGTCCTGGCGGGCCACTCCGGTTCCATGCCGGGCTTCGTCGCGGGCCTGTGGATCTCCCCCGCCGAACGCCTCGCTGCTGTCGCACTGACCAACGCCACCTCCGGCCTGTCCGCACCCACCCTGGCGGCGGACCTGATCGCGCTGGTGGCCGAGCACGAGCCACCCCTCCCCGAACCCTGGCGGCCGATGTCCCGGGTCGATCCGGGGCTCGTGGCGGCGGCGGGGGTCTGGTACTGGGGCACCGCGCCGCACGTCCTGCGCGTGCGGGCCGGCCGCGAGCTGGAGCTGGCCCCGGCGGGGAGCACCGGTCGCGGTTCCCGTTTCCGGCCGGAGGCGGACGGCACCTGGACCGGCCTGGAGGGGTATTTCGCCGGGGAGACCCTGCGCATCGGTTCCGGGGCGGACGGTGCCGCCGGTGGCTCCCGGGGGCCCGGGCACCTGGACATCGGCACCTTCGTCTTCACCCGCACCCCCTATGACCCGGCCGCCCCCGTTCCCGGGGGCGCCGATCCGGAGGGCTGGCGCGGGAAACCGGACGACACCGACGCCTGACCCGCGCCCGACCGCGGCACGCGCCCCGGGGACGGTCGTCGACCGTCCCCGCGGTCACCGGATCGGGACCGGAAGCCCCTCGGGGACCGGGGACTCCGCGTGCGCGGGCCCCAGGGCGTGTTCCACCACCATCAGGGCCGCCCCGTGGATGCCGGCCCGCTCGCCCGCCCGGGACTGCACGATCCGCAGATCCCGGGTGGCCAGCGGAAGCGAGCGCTGGTAGACCACCTCCCGCACACCGGCGATCAGGTGCTCCCCCGCGAGGGAGAGCGCGCCGCCGATGACGATGACCGAGGGGTTGAAGAAGCTGACCGCGGTGGCCAGCACCTCCCCGATGTCCCGGCCGGCCTGCCGTACCAGCGTCAGCGCGGCCACCGATCCCCCGCGCGCCAGGGCCGCCACCTCCCCACTGGTGCGAACGGGGGAGCCCATCTCGGTCAGCCGACGGGCCAGGGCCGAACCGCCGGCCACCGCCTCGAGGCACCCCACGTTCCCGCAGCGGCAGGGAAGTTCCGCGCCGTGCGGCAGCCGGACGTGTCCCATGTCACCCGCCACGCCCTGGGACCCCCGGTGCAGCCGGCCCCCCGCGATCAGCCCGCTGCCGATGCCGGTGGCGACCTTCACGTAGATCATGTGCTCGGCCTCCGCCCAGTGGGCGCGGTGCTCGCCGAGGGCCATGATGTTCACGTCGTTGTCCACCAGGGTCACCGCGCCGAGCCGCCCGCCCACGAAGCCGGGCACATCGAAACCGTCCCAACCCGGCATGATCGGTGGGTTGGTGGGACGTCCCGAGCGATGTTCCACAGGGCCCGGCAGACCGATGCCGATACCCATCAGGTCGCCCCGGGCGCGATCGGCCCGGTCCAGCAGGGCCCCGCCCAGGCGACACAGCTCCTCCAGCACGACATCGGGGCCCGCCGCGACGTCCAGGGACACGTTCTCCTCGGCCAGCACCTCGCCCGAGAGATCGGTCAGCGCCGCGGTGAGGTGGGTGGCGCCGATGTCGGCGGCCAGAACGACCCGGGCCCCGGGGTTGAAGGCGTACAGGGAGGGAGGGCGTCCTCCGGTGGAGGGGCCCTTGTCGGTGTGGCACAGCAGTCCGGAGTCGAGGAGGGTGTCCAGCCGCTCGGCCACGGTCGAACGGGCGAGACCCGACTCGGCGGCCAACTCGGCCCGGGTGCGCGGCCGTCCGTCCCGGACGAGCCGCAGCAGAAGCGCCGTGCCGGCTGTCGGGCCGGTGGGCGACGGGCCGCTCTCCCTCATTCTCTTCCCTTCCCGGTCACATGTGTGGTGGTGAGCCCAACGGTACAACACCCCTCACTTAGTCATGATCATCCCCAGTCTTCCGGCGGAAGCTTTGGAACTTTTTATTGACCACCGGTAAAAGTGCTCCTACGTTGTCCGCCATGACAGGCGCAACGAAGAGCCTTCGGTCGTCACCCCCGGCGACCGTCGGGGAGCCACTGCTCGCGATGCGGGGCATCGTCAAGGGCTTCCCGGGTGTCCGTGCCCTCGACGGCATCGACCTCGACGTGTCCGCCGGCGAGGTGCACTGCCTGCTGGGCCAGAACGGCGCGGGCAAATCCACCCTCATCAAGGTCCTGGCCGGAGCCCACCAACCCGACGCGGGTCGGATCCGGTGGAGGGGCGAGGAGGTCCGGCTGCCCGATCCCGGGGCCTCACTGCGGCTCGGCATCGCGACCATCCACCAGGAGCTGGACCTGGTGGACGGGCTCACGGTGGCGGAGAACATCCATCTGGGCCACGAGACCACCCGGTGGGCGATGATCGCCCGATCGGAGGCCAACACCGCCGCCGCCCGTCTGCTGCACCGCCTCGGCCACCCCGAGATGTCCCCGACCACCGAGGTGGGCCGACTCTCCGCCGCCGGCAAACAGCTCGTCTCCATGGCCCGGGCCCTCTCCCGGGACGCCCGCCTCATCGTGATGGACGAGCCCTCCGCGGTTTTGGACCGCGGCGAGGTGGAGCGCCTCTTCGAGGTCGTGCGCGGTCTCGCCGACCGGGGCGTCGCCATCGTCTACATCTCCCACCGTCTGGAGGAGATCCGCCGCATCGGTGACCGGGTCACGGTCCTCAAGGACGGCCGCACCGTCGCCTCCGGGCTTCCGGCGAACACCCCCACCACCGAGGTCATCCGTCTGATGACCGGCCGCTCCATCGACTACGTCTTCCCCCCGCGCACACCGGTGCCCGAGGGTGCCGAACCGGTCCTGGAGGTGGAGTCCCTCGGCCGTCGCGGAGAGTTCCGCGACATCGATCTCACCGTCCGGGCCGGGGAGATCGTGGGCCTGGCCGGTCTGGTGGGCTCCGGTCGGTCGGAGATCCTCGAAACGGTGTACGGCGCCCGGCGCCCCTCGACCGGTACCGTCCGGGTCGCCGGCACAACGGTCCGCCCCGGTCGACCGGCCGCCGCCATGGCGGCCGGCATCGGCTTCTGCCCCGAGGAACGCAAGAGCCAGGCCCTGGTGCTGGACGACTCCGTCCAGCGCAACATCACCCTGGCCGACCTGCGCCGGTTCAGCCGATGGGGTTTTCCCGACCGCGCCGCCGAGAGGCGCGCCGCCGCCGACCAGGCCACCGGTCTGGACCTGCGCCCCCCGGACGTGGACCGCCCCGTTCGGACCCTTTCCGGCGGCAACCAGCAGAAAGTGGTGCTCGCCCGTTGGCTTTCGCGCGGCTGCCGCGTCCTGCTGCTCGACGAACCCACCCGGGGCGTGGACGTGGGCGCCCGGGCGGAGATCTACGTGTTGATCCGCGATCTGGCGGCCCGGGGCATCGCGGTGGTCGTGGTCTCCAGTGAGATCGAGGAGGTCATCGGCCTCTCCGACCGCGTACTGGTGGTGTCCGACGGTGAACTCGTCTTCGAGGGGCCGGCGGAGGACATCGACGAACACCGCGTGCTCGACATGGTGATGGAAGGTGATGTGGCGTGAGCGCCGAGACCACGACCCCCGCCCGCGACGGGGAGCCGGGCTCCGGCACACCCGTCGGGGGCGACCGCCCCGGGGAGGGCCTCCCGGGCAAGACCACCGGGGGGAACGGTGGAGGCCGAACCCCCCGCGACCGGATCGGCGAACTGTTCGCGGGGTCGGTGGGACGCAACGCGGGGCTGGTGATCGCCCTTCTGGCGCTGTGCCTGATCGGCTTCCTCACCGCCGGCGACCGTTTCGCCACCATCGACAACGTGATGACGATCCTGCGGCTGGCCTCCGTCATCGGTGTCGTGGCCGTCGGCATGACCTTCGTGATCACCGGTGGCGGCATCGATCTCTCGGTGGGCGCCATCGTCGCCCTGGCGACGGTCTGGGCCACCACCCTCTCCACCCAGACCATGGCCGCCGACACCCACTGGATGATCATGGTCACCACCGCGTTGGCGGTGGGTGCCGGATGCGGGCTGATCAACGGCCTGTTGATCGCCTACGGGCGCATGGCTCCCTTCATCGCGACCCTGGCCATGCTCGCCGGAGCCAGGGGACTGGCCGAGATGATCTCCGAGAAGCGGACCCAGGTCATCACCGTCCCGGGCCTGGTGGACTTCTTCGGTGGCCGAGTGTTGGGCATTCCCGTCCTGGTGATCGTCTTCGCGCTGGTGGCCGCCGGTGGATGGGTCCTGCTCAACCGCACCACCTTCGGCCGCCGGACCCTCGCGGTGGGTGGCAACCCCGAGGCCGCCCGGCTGGCCGGCGTCAATGTCCGACGCCACACCGCGCTGCTCTACGTCCTGCTCGGCACGGCCTGCGGCATCGCCGCCGTGATGATCATGGCCCGCACCACGGCCGGCACCTCCACCCACGGCATGCTCTACGAACTCGACGCGATCGCCGCCGTGGTGATCGGTGGAACCCTGCTCAGCGGAGGCCGCGGCACCATCGTCGGGACCGTCTTCGGGGTCCTGATCTTCACCACCCTCACCAACGTGTTCACCCTCAACAACCTGGACACCTCCACCCAGGCGGTGGCCAAGGGACTGATCATCGTCGTCGCGGTCCTGCTCCAGCAGCGTGTCGCGGCCCGGGGCGGCCCCGGATAGACCGGTCGGTCCGTCCCCGGGTCCCGCGTCCCCTGCCCCACCCGTCCCT
>NZ_VKHT01000284.1 GCF_014141535.1 Streptomyces alkaliphilus
GCGATCAACTCGCCCGCCCGGGCCTCCTCCCGACCCAGCAGCCGTGGTCCCCGCTGGACGAGGACGACCGAGCACCCCATCCGGGCCAGGAACTGTCCCATCTCCACACCCACCGCGCTGCCGCCGATCAACAGCGCCCGCTCCGGGATCTCCCGCAAGGTGGTGGCCTCCCGGTTGGTCCACACCTCGACGTCCTCCAGCCCCTCCACCGGCGGACGCACCGGCTCCGAACCGGTGGCGACCACCACGTTCGCCGTGGTCAGACGTTCGCCGCCGGCCTCCACCACCCACGGATCGCGGCCCGTGACGCGCGCGTCGGCCCGCAGGACCGTCGCGCCCCGCTCGCGGTACGCCCTCACCTGCGCGGTGTCGTCCAGCCCTCGGATCATGTCATCGCGGTAGTCGCGCAGGGCGGGCCACTCCCGAACGGGTTCGGACACCCCGGCCACCGCGGCGGCCTCCGCACCGACCTCGGGGGACCGCAGCAGGGTCTTGGACGGCACGCACGCCCAATAGGCGCACTCGCCCCCCACCAGCTCCCGCTCCACCAGGGCCACGCGCAGGCCCGCGTCCAACAGCCGGCCGGTGACCGTCTCACCCCCCGGACCCGCTCCGATGACGACGACGTCGAAATCCACGGCCATGCGAGCTCCTCTCCCGGTCGGTTCCTCTCCCGGTCGGTTCGTCGATCCGGCGGACGGCCGGGCCGGCTTCCCACCCTCCCCCGATCGCGGCGATCACGCCTGTCGGCGATGTTCCGTCGCGCGCCGATCCGGAGGCGTCCGGGGCATCAGGGGTCAGGAAGCCGGGTGAGGGGTACAGCGATCGTTGACGCCGCGGTCGCCCGGCCGCGGAACGCCGACGACGACCGGAGGTCGTGTGACTTCGTCAGCGCTCGCCCCGCCCACCCTCCTCGCGCGGTTCCGGGACGTCCGCGCGCTCACCGAGCGGCTCGCCTCACCGCTCTCCCCCGAGGACCAGACGGCTCAGTCCATGCCGGAGGCCAGCCCCACGAAGTGGCACCGTGCCCACACGTCGTGGTTCTTCGAGGAATTCCTGCTCGGGCCCGCCGGGGGCCACCGCCCCTTCGACCCGACCTTCCGTTACCTGTTCAACTCCTACTACGAGGCCGTCGGCCCCAGACACCCGCGCCCCCACCGGGGACTGATCACCCGACCCTCGGCCGAGGAGGTCGGACGCTACCGGGCACACGTCGACCGCGCGGTCGACGAACTGCTGGCCCACGCCCCCGGGGGAGTGCACGACGAGATCGTCGAACTGGGACTGAACCACGAGCAGCAGCACCAGGAGCTGCTGGTCATGGACGCCCTGCATCTCCTCTCGCACCACCCCTTCGGCCCCGCCATGGTCCAACGGCCGGCCGACGCCCCCACCGACGACCCCGACCCGCTCCCGCAGAGTTGGCGGGCCGTCCCCGGCGGTCTCCACGAGATCGGTCACGACGGGAAGGGGTTCGCGTTCGACAACGAGGGGCCGCGCCACACCGTGCACCTGGTGCCCTTCGAGATCGCCGAACGCGCCGTCACCAACGAGGACTGGTTGGCCTTCATGACCGACGACGGGTACTCCCGGCCGGAGCTGTGGCTCTCCGACGGGTGGGCGGCCGTGAGACGCCACGGCTGGCGCGCCCCCGGTTACTGGCGGCAGGAGGAGGACGGACGGTGGACCGTCTTCGGCGCCGCCGGGGTACGTCCGCTGCGGCGCGCCGAACCGGTGTGCCACATCTCGTTCTACGAGGCGGACGCCTACGCCCGCTGGGCCGGGGCCCGGCTGCCCACCGAGGCCGAATGGGAGGTCGCCGCCCGGGACGTCGCCGAGCGGCGCGGGGGGTTGCTCGACCCCGACCGTCTGCATCCGGGCCCGGCCGGCCGGCACATGATCGGGGACGTCTGGGAGTGGACATCCAGCGCCTACCTGCCCTATCCGGGATTCCGCCCGGCGGAGGGCGCCGTCGGCGAGTACAACGGGAAGTTCATGTCCGACCAGCACGTGCTGCGCGGGGCGAGTTGCGTCACCCCGGCCGGCCACGAACGGTTGACCTACCGGAACTTCTACCCGGCCGCCTCCCGGTGGGTCTTCGCCGGCCTGCGATTGGCACGCCCGTGAGGCCCCCCGGGAGGACCGGCGCCGCCGGCCCGGACGGCGCCCGCGGCGAACCGACGGGCGGGGCCCGGCGACGGGGCACGACCGTCCGCGTGGACCGGTACCTGACCCCGGCCGCACGCCGGGCCGACCTGGAGAAGGACGTCCGCGACGGCCTGACCGCGGAGCACCGGAGCCTGCCGCCGAAGTGGTTCTACGACGCCCGCGGTTCCCGTCTCTTCGAACGCATCACCGAGCTCGAGGAGTACTACCCCACCCGCCGGGAGCGCGCGATCCTCGGCACGCACGCCCTCGACATCGCCGAGGCCACCCGGGCCGACACCCTCGTGGAACTCGGCAGCGGCACCTCGGAGAAGACCCGATTGCTGCTCGACGCCCTGGCCAAGTCCGGCACCCTGCGCCGCTACGCGGCCCTGGACGTCGACGAGTCCGTCCTCACCGGGGCCGGGGAATCCGTGGCGGGCGAGTACCCCTCGATCACGGTGCACGCGGTCGTGGGGGACTTCGAACGTCATCTGTCGTCGCTCCCCACGGGCGGCCGGCGGCTGGTGGCGTTCCTCGGCGGCACCATCGGCAACCTCCTCCCCGGACCGCGTGCGCGATTCCTGCGTGCCCTGGCCCGACACCTGGCACCCGGGGACGGGCTCCTGCTCGGCACCGACCTGGTCAAGGACCCGGCCCGACTGGTCGCCGCCTACGATGACGCCGCCGGCGTGACGGCCGAGTTCAACCGCAACGTGCTCCACGTGCTGGTCCGGGAACTGGGGGCCGAGTTGGACCCCCGGGGGTTCGACCACGTCGCGGTGTGGAACGAGGCGGAGGAGCGGATCGAGATGCGGCTCAGGTCCCGGGGCGAACAGGTGGTGCGTGTTCTCGGCCTGGAGGCGACCTTCGCCGACGGGGAGGAACTGCTCACCGAGACGAGTGCCAAGTTCCGGCGCGAGGGTGTGGAACGGGAACTCGCGACGGCCGGCCTGCGCCTCCGTTCCTGGTGGACCGACCCCGACGGCGATTACGCCCTCTCCCTCGCCGTCAAACCGATGCCCCGACCCGGGCCCTGACCGGGCACGTCCGCGGGGAGCCGGTCGGGCCGAGCGGCCCCCGCGGACGCCCACCGCTCCCGACGGGGCCCATCGAACCGCCCCGCCCATCCATCGCTCGCCGGGGGAAGGGACACCGGCTCGCCACACGGATCGACGGAGGAGAGCCCCCGGACCACCGGGTGCGGGGGCGATATCGGACGGGATCACGGGAGCGCTCCGCGCGACGCCCGGGCAGCGCGCGCCCGATCCGCCGGGCGCCGGTCACGGCCCCGTGACCGGTGTCGAGGGTTTCCGCCGTCGACCCGGGCCCACGAACGGTCGGCGGTAACCGAACACCGGGGCCCCTGCGCGTACGATGACGGGGATGGCCAAGGACACCACCCGACCGCGTGGCGGGCCCCCCGACCCCGTGCGCAGCCTCGCCCTGCTGTGGAGCGCGCGCGACCGCCGCCCCGCGCGCAACGCCCGTCACGACCTGAGCGTGGACCGTATCGTCCGGGTCGCCATCGGGGTCGCGGACGCCGAGGGTGTCGATCGCCTGTCCATGCGCCGGATCGCGGAGGAATTGGGCGTCGGGACGATGACGCTCTACACCTACGTTCCGGGCAAGGCCGAACTCGTCGACCTGATGCTGGACACCGTCTACGGGGAGGTCGTCACCCGCCCCGGCGCGGACGCAGCGGGGGAGTGCCCGGACGGGGACTGGCGCACTCGGCTGGACCGCGTCGCCCGGGACAACTGGGGGTTGTTCCGCCGCCATCCCTGGATGCTGCACGTCGGTGTCACCCGGCCGGCGCTCGGCCCCAACGCCGTCGCCAAATACGAACGCGAACTCCGCGCGGTGGCCGACATCGGCCTGTCCGCGATCGAGATGGACACCATCGTCCACCTCGTGATCGGCCATGCCGAGACCACCGCCCGCCGCGCGGACGAGGCCGAGCGGGTCGAACGGGACAGCGGGA
The DNA here is from genome assembly GCF_014141535.1 of Streptomyces alkaliphilus. Taxonomy (GTDB): domain Bacteria; phylum Actinomycetota; class Actinomycetes; order Streptomycetales; family Streptomycetaceae; genus Streptomyces; species Streptomyces alkaliphilus. The sequence goes on from NZ_VKHT01000284.1 coordinate 4,130, forward strand.
TGACGGACGAGGAGTGGTGGCGCGCGCAGGGCCCCGTCCTGGGGTCGCTGATGGACTCCTCCGCCTTCCCCCTGGCCGCCGCGATCGGTGAGGCGGTGGGAGCGGCGCATGGGCGGGCGTACGACGCCGGCCACAACTTCGAGTTCGGTCTGCGACGCATCCTCGACGGCATCGCGGTGATGGTGGACGCCCGGACCGACACGGGTTGACACCGCGCCGGTCCGGGCGAACCCCGGGATGCGCCGACCCGGGGCCCGGCCATCGACCCCGGTCTCAACGATTCAGCCGCCGAAAGGCGTTCACGGAGAGTGGGAAGAAGAGGAGCACCAGCAGCACCGGCCACACCACCGCCATCATCGGGGAATGGTCGGTGACCCAGGAGCCGGAGGCGACACCGGGGCTTCCGAACAGCATCCGACAGGCGTCGACGGTCGAGGAGATCGGGTTCCAGTCGGCGAGTGTGCCCAGCCATCCGGGCATCGTGGTCGTCGCCACGAAGGCGGCGGAGAGGAAACCGACCGGGAACTCCAGGGTCTGCACCCCGTTGACCGCCCCGGCCCCGGAGAGGGTCAGTCCCAGATACACGCCGACCCACACGAGGGCGAAACGCAGCAGCAGCACGAGGCCGAGTGCGGCCGCGAACTCCCCGACGGAGCCGTTGTGCCTCCATCCGATCGCCAGGGCCGTGGCGACCATCACGGTCAGGGTGAGAACGGCGACGAGCATGTCCGCCACCGCCCGTGCGATCAACACCGCGGCCGGCGACAGCGGCATGGAGAGGAAACGATCGGTCACCCCGCGCTCCCGGTCGGTCGCCACCGCGAGGGTGGTCGTCCCGATTCCGAAGAGCATGGCCATCACGAACATGCCGGGCATCAGGAAGTCCCGGTACCCGCCCCCTCCGGGAACCATCATGGCGCCACCCAGAAGATGGACGAAGATCAGGACGATCAGGACGTTGAAGGCCAGGGAGAAGAGCAAGGGGCCGGGGCGCCCCACCTGGTGCAGGACCGCTCGTTGGGTGAGGACCCAACTGTCGAGGAGAAGGGCGAAGGGGTGCCCCCCGGAGCCGTCGCGGGACGGGAAGTCCGGCGATGCCGGGGACGCCGGTGCCCCGGACGGCCCCGCTCCGGGGGCGTCGGCGGCTGTGCTGTCGGTCATGCGCGCACCTCCCGTTCGCTCGGTCCGGTCCCCTCACCGTGGTTGCGGTCGGGCGGGGAGCCGGTCAGATGGAGAAAGACCTCGTCCAACGTGGGACGCCGCAGGGCCAGATCGTCGATCGCGACGCCGGCCTCGTCCAGCAGCCGGACGACGAGGGGGAGGGTCGCGGCCCCCTTCGCCCCCCGCACCC
>NZ_VKHT01000285.1 GCF_014141535.1 Streptomyces alkaliphilus
CCGATCAGGAGAATCATGTCCGACTCCCCCACCCCTCCCACCGGGACCGGCACCGCACCGGCCGGCGGAACCCCGGCGGGTCACGCGCGCCGGCGGCGACCCCGACCGCGCCACGCCGTACCGGCCGCCATCGTGGTCGCCGCCGCGCTGGGCGCCGGTCAGCTGATGACCGGCTCCTCCGGCGCGCAGGCGGACCCCGGCGCCGAGGTCGCCGCCGATGTGGTGCGCGTCGCCGAGTTCGTCGCCGAGTGCACCTTCAGCCACCGACTGCCGGACGACCCCATAGTCTTCCCCGACCTTCCCGGCGCCTCGCACATGCACAGTTTCTTCGGCAACACCTCGGTGGACGCCCACACCACCGTGGAGGACCTGCTGCGGGGTGAGAGCAACTGCGACCCCGTGGTCGACCTGTCCGGCTACTGGGTCCCGACCCTCTACGTGGACGGCGAGCCGGTCGAGCCGGCGACCGCGACCTTCTACTACCTCGGCGAGGGCGTGAACGAGAACGTCACCGCTGCCATCCAGCCGATGCCGCTGGGCCTGAAGATGCTCGCGGGCAACGCGGTGGCCACCTCCCCGGACGAGGCATCCTCCCGCTGGTCCTGCCTGCACGCGGGCCACGTGGAGCCCTCCAGGGACTTCGTGGAGTGCCCCCCGGACACCATGCTCGAGTCCTACCTGGACTTCCCGCAGTGCTGGGACGGCGTCAACCTGGACTCCGCCGACCACAAGAGCCACATGTCCTACCCGGTCGCGGGCCAGTGCCCGGAGAGCCACCCGGTGCCGGTGCCCAAGCTGCGCCAGGTGCTGCGCTACCCGGTCAACGGCGATCCCTCCCGCTTCGAACTGGCCTCGGGCCCCGGCTACACCATGCACGGGGACCTGTTCAACGCCTGGCCCGAGGACGAGATGGAGCGGCGGGTGCGCGACTGCATCAACCCGGTCATCAAGTGCGGCCCCGATGGCCGTCCCTCCTGATCGCACCGGGCGGGTGACCGGCGGGGGCGGCCGATGAGCGACGCCCGCCGGGACACGGCGCTCCGCCGGCCGACGCGGATGGTCCGTTCGTCCCTGATGGCCACGGTGATCGCGGTGTCGGCGCTCGTCGGGTGCGGGGGCTCCCCCTCGCCCGACGGGCGACCGGAGTCCGCGATCGTCGAGGGACACACGGCCGGGTCGGACGGTTCCCCGGCCACCCCCGCGTCCGGGGAAGCCGCCTCCCCCGCCCGGCTGACCGGGTCGGACCTGGCCTGGCTCCAGCTGATGATCCCCATGAACGACCGCATTCTGTTGCTCCTCGACCTGACCTCGACGGGCACGGACGACGAGGCACTCGCCTCCCTGGCCGACCGCCTGGCCACGAACCACCGTGCCGAGTTGGAGGACCTGCACGCCCTGCGCGAGGAGGCCGGTGTCCCCGACACCAATCCCCACGAGGGGCACCGCATGACCGGCATGGTCACCGACGACCAACTCGCCGAGGCGGCCGCCGAGCCGCCGAGCCGCTTCGACGCGACCGTCATCGACCTGCTGCGCGAACACCTGGAGCACTCCCGCACGGTCTCCGAGGGTCTCCTCGACGCCGGTTCCGACGAGGACGCGCTGGCCCTGGCCGCAACCCTGGTCGACCGCCGCGAGGAGCAACTCGCCGAGCTCACCGAACTCTTCTCGCCCACCGACGCCTCGGACATCACCGAGTCCCCCGCGTCGGACGCCCCGGAGGGCTGACAGCCCCCGCGGGCACTCCCCCACCGCGTCCGGGCCGGTCCCGTCACCGCACCGACCCGGCTGTCCATCGCTCATCCCGCACCATCCGCACCGCACGGCCTCACGAAAGGAACGGGACGAGACATGACACCCACCGTCGTCACACCACCGGGGCGCCGCAGAACCCCCCGAGGACGCCGGGTCCGCGTCCTCGCCGGAGGTGTCGCCCTGGTCGTGGCCGCGCTCGGCCTCGGCCCCCTGACCGCGACCGGTTCCGCCGCCGAGTCCACGCCGATCTCACAGGGCAAACCCGCCGTCGCCTCCTCCATCGAATCCGACGCCTTCCCCGCCTCCGCCGCCGTGGACGGTGACCGGGGCACCCGCTGGTCCAGTGCCTTCGCCGACGAGCAGTGGTTGCGCGTGGACCTCGGCGCCCCGGTGGAGGTCGGGCGGATCGTGCTCGACTGGGAGGCCGCGCACGCCTCCTCCTACGAGATCCAGCTCTCCGACGACGCGGAGAGATGGAACACTGTCCACGAGGCGAGGGAATCCGCCGGCGGGACGGAGACCCTGGAGGTGTCCGGCACCGGCCGGTACGTGCGGATGCGCGGTCTGGAGCGGGCCACGGAATACGGATTCTCCCTCTGGGAGTTCGAGGTGCACGCGGCCGGGGACAGCGGCACCGATCCGGCCCCCGTGCCGGACGACGAGGTGTTGCTGTCCCACGGCAGGTCCGGCACCGCCTCCTCCTCGCAGCACGACGGGAACTGTTGGGAGTGCGGTCCGGACAAGGCCTTCGACAGCGATCCGGCCAGCCGGTGGGCCACCGAGCCGGAGGTGGGATGGACCGACCCCGGGTGGATCGCCGTCGATCTCGGCGCCCCGGCCGAGATCAGCCGGGTCGTTCTGCAGTGGGACCCGGCCCACGCCCGCTCCCACGCGATCCAGCTCTCCGACGACGGCCGGGAGTGGCGCACCGTGTGGTCCACCACCGAGGGCCGCGGCCTGAAGGAGACCATCGACATCCCGGCGAGCGACAACATCGGGCGTCACGTGCGGATGTACGGCACCGAGCGGGCGGGCCCCCACGGCTACTCGTTGTGGGAGTTCTCGGTGTACGGCACCGGCGGGGACCCGATCGCGCCGCCGCCGCTGCCGCCGAACCCGGGAGAGCCCATGGAGCTGGTGTGGAGCGACGAGTTCGAGGGCCCGGCGGGCAGCGTCCCGGACCCGACCAAGTGGCGCTCGGACCCCGGCACGGGGCAGAACAACGAGTTGCAGTACTACACCGAGAGCGACAACGCGCTGCTGAACGGCGAGGGTCGGCTGGTGATCGAGGCGCGCCGGCAGGAGACACCGGGCACCACCTGTCCGGTGGACCCGCTCTCGGGCAGCACCACCTGCCAGTACACCTCGGGGCGGCTCAACACCCACGGCCTGCTCGACTTCACCTACGGGCGGGTCGAGGCCCGGATCAAGGTCTCCTCCACCCGTGGCCACTGGCCGGCCTTCTGGATGCTGGGCTCCTCGTTCTTCGAGGACGGGCGGCCGTGGCCGCATGTCGGGGAGATCGACATCATGGAGCACATCGGCTCCGAACCGAACGTCGTCCACTCCACCCTGCACGCCCCGGCGTACTTCGGCGGCAACGGGTACGGCTCGTCCTTCTCCCTGCCCGAGGGGCAGTCCTTCGGGGACGACTTCCACGTCTACGCGCTGGACTGGAACCGCGAGGGCATGGTCTTCACGGTGGACGACCGGGTGGTGCACACCGTGGACCGCGAGGAGTTGGAGGCCACGGTGGGACCGTGGGTCTTCGACGGGAGGTTCTTCCTCATCCTCAACAGCGCCGTCGGTGGGGACTGGCCCGGCCCGCCGGACTCCTCCACCGTCTTCCCGCAGCGGATGACGGTCGACTGGGTGCGCGTGTACCAATGACACCCGGCCGATGACACCCGTCCGGTGACCACCACCGGCCGGCGCCGGCCGGTGGTGGTCACCGGCTCCCGGGCCCCCGGGTGCCGGGGAGTGCGCCCTCCCCGGCACCCGGGTTCGCCGTGCCCGCTCCTCACCCGCTCTCGCGCACGACCAGCGTCGGGTGGAAGACCACCGAGGGCGGCGCGCCCTCTCCCGGGTTCGCCATCCGCCGCAGCAGTAGTCGGGCCATCTCCGCCGCCATCTCCTCGACCGGCTGACGCACCGTCGTGAGCGGTGGCTCGCAGGCGGACGCCACCGAGTTGTCGTCGAACCCGATCACCGCGACGTCCTCCGGTACCCGCCGGCCCAGGCGGTGCAGTGCCGCCAACACGCCGGAGGCCATCAGGTCGGAGGCGGCGAAGACGCCGTCCAGGTCGGGGTGTTCCCCGATCAGGCGCCGCATGCAGTGTTCCCCCGACTCCCGGGTGAAATCCCCTTCGGCGCAGGGCACCTCCGGCACGCCGGCCGCGGCCATCGCCGCCCGGAAACCGGCCAACCGCTCCTGCCCCGACGGCATGTCCGAGGGACCGGCGACGGTCACCACCCGTCGCCGCCCCTCGGCCAGCAGTCGGTCCGCGGCCAGCCGGGCGCCGGTGAACTGGTCGAGGTCCACGTAGGTGAGGGGTACCGGCACCGCCGGGCGGCCGGCGAGGACCACCGGCAGACCGGTCTGGACCAACCGGGCCGGGAGGGGATCGGCGGGGTGCGAGGAGATCAACACGACACCGTCCACGTACCCCCGTCGAAGATAGCCGGCCAACTGCTCGCGGGAGGCGGCGTCGTCGGCGAGCATCAGGCTCAGCTGGATACCCTTCGGGCGCAGGACGCCCAACAGGCCGGTCACCACACGGCCGAAGTAGGGATCGGTGAACATCCGGCCGACGAAGGGCCCGGTGACCTCCCGGTGCTCCCGTTCGGAGACCACCAGGGCCACGGAGTCCGTGCGGCGGGTCACCAGTGAGCGGGCCGCGCGGTTGGGCACGTACCCCGTCTCCGCGATGGCCCGCTCCACCCGGGCGCGCAACTCCGGGCCGACGGTGGGTTCGTCGTTGATCACACGGGAGACGGTGGCCCGGGACACCCCGGCGGCCCGCGCCACGTGTTCCAGGGTGACGGACCGACCGCCGGCGGAAGCGGAGTCGGGGGAGTGCGAGGTCATCCCGCCTTTATACCGGCCCGCTGGGACGCGCCGGGGACGGATTCCGTTCGGCCCGCGGGCGCCCGGGTAGGCTCGCCCACCGGCGGCCGGAGGTCGCCCGCGGTGGAACCGGACCCGTCCGTGGTCCGGCTGGAGGGAGCGCGGATGCGACACAGGATCTCGGAGCTCGACAAACGGCTCTTCGCCCGGGTGGCGGCCCGCCGCTCCCGCCCCGGTGACGTGGTGCTGCCCCGCCTGAGCCGGGCCGCGAACAACGGCAGACTCTGGATGGCGACCGCCGCCGGGATGGCCGCGCTGGGCGGCCACCGGTCCGGACGAGCGGCCCTGCGCGGCCTGGGGGCCATGGCCATCGCCTCCTTCACGGTGAACACCCTGGTGAAGGCCGGGGTGCGGCGGCAGCGGCCGACCATCGACGAGGTACCACTGGGCCGCCGGTTGAGCCGGCAGCCGCGCACCTGGTCGTTCCCCTCCGGCCACGCGGCCTCGGCCGCGGCGTTCGCGACCGGGGTGGCCCTGGAGTCCCCCCGGCACGCCGCCGCGGTGGCGCCGCTCGCCGCCGCGGTGGGGTTCTCGCGGGTGCACGTGGGCGTGCACTACCCGGGGGACGTGGTGGCGGGGTGGTTGTTGGG
>NZ_VKHT01000286.1 GCF_014141535.1 Streptomyces alkaliphilus
CCGACACCCACACCCGCACCGCGGCCCCGGTGCGGGTGTGTTTCGTCTGCACCGGCAACATCTGCCGCTCCCCCATGGCCGCGGCCGTACTGCGCCGGCGGCTCGCCGAGGACGGCCCGGCCGACCGGGTGGTCGTGGAGAGCGCCGGGACGGACGGGTGGCACGCCGGTGACCCCGCCGACACCCGGGCCGTCGCCACCCTCCTGGCCTCGGGATACGACGCCGGGCACGCCGCCCGCCGCTTCGAGGCCGAGGAATTCCCCCACCACGATCTGGTGATCGCCCTGGACACCGGCCATCTGCGGCGCCTGCGCGCGCTCGCCCCGGCCTCGGACGGTACCGACCCGGGACCCACCGACCGGATACGCCTGCTGCGCTCCTTCGACCCCTCGCCGGAGGCCGAGCGCTCGCCGGACGTCCCCGATCCCTACTGGGGCGACGCGGAGGCCTTCGAGGAGTGCCTGGAGATGATCGAGGCCGCGATGCCGGGCCTGCTCGCCACGATCCGGGAGCTGATCGCCGACCGCGCCGGGACACCCGGGCGGGCGTGAGGGGGCCCGGACGGCCGTCCCGCACCCCGCTCCCGCCCCGGGGCGACCCCGGCGGTTCCGGTGCCCCTCGGAAGCGTCCCGTCCCGGCGGGGGTTACGGTGCGCAGTGCGGGGCGGGGGGACCACCGCCCGGCGGAACACCGGGGACGCCCCGGCCGGGAGCGGCGGGATCCGCGAGAGAGGCGGTGGAGGGATGACGGAGAAGGGCGGGCAGCCGATGGAGCCGGACGCGGCGGTGGGCACCACGCCCGGGAGCGGCGTGCCCACCGGAGAGGCCACCCGGGCCGTGCATGCCGGTCTGCCGGAGGCCGAGCCGTACCGGGAGCCGTTGCCCGGGCCCGTGCTCGCCGCCCACTACCACCTGCCGGGCGACCCCACCGGCGCCGACTACGCCTACGGCCGCGACGGCAACCCGACCTGGACCGTGCTGGAGCGGGCCATCGCCGAACTGGAGGATCCGGCGGGTGACGCCCGGGCGGTGGTCTTCGGGTCCGGCATGGCGGCCATCTCCGCCGCGCTGCTCTCCCTCACCGGCCCCGGCGACACCGTGATCCTCCCGGCCGACGGCTACAACCTGCTGCACCGGGTGCGGGAGCGGCTGGAGACCGGCGGCGTGACCGTCTCGACCGTCCCCACGCCGGGCCCGGAGGCGCTGCGGGCCGTGGAGTCCGCGACCGACCTGCGGATGTTGTGGCTGGAGACGCCCTCCAACCCCGGCCTGGACGTCTGCGACGTGCGGGAACTGGCGACGGCGGCGCGCGCCCGGGGCGCGCTGGTGGCCGTGGACAACACCCTGGCCACGCCCCTGGGCCAGCGCCCCCTGGAACTGGGTGCCGACCTGTCGGTGGCCAGCGGCACCAAGGCCCTCAACGGCCACGGGGACGTGCTGTTGGGCTACGTCGCGGCCCGGGACGCCTCGGTGATCGAGCGGGTGGTGGGGTGGCGCAAGATCGTCGGCGCCATCCCCGGTCCGATGGAGGCCTGGCTGGTCCACCGCGGCCTGGCCACACTGGAGCTGCGCACCTCCCACCAGCAGACCAACGCGCTCGCGGTGGCCGAGGCGCTGCTGGACGAGGCGGCGAGGCGCGGTGACGTGACCGGCGTGCGGTACCCGGGGCGGCCGAGCGACCCGGCACACGACCTCGCCGCCCGGCAGATGCGACGGTTCGGCTGCGTGATCGGCTTCACCCTCCCGGACCGGGGGTTCGCGGAACGGTTCCTGGGCGCGCTGCGGATCGTGGAGGAGGCCACCAGCTTCGGCGGGGTGCGCTCCACCGCCGAGCGGAGGGGCCGGTGGACGACGCCGGACGGCGTGCCCGCCGACGCGGTGGCCGAGGGCTTCGTGCGGATGTCGATGGGCGTGGAGGATCCGGCCGATCTGGTCGCGGACGTGCGGCGTGCGCTGGAGATCGCACGCGGCGGCGCCTGACCCTCCTCCTCACGCGGCGCGCACACCGGGGCATCCGCCGGGGCCTCCGGGTCCCCGGGTGCCCCGCTGTTCCCGATGCGCGGGTCCGGGGCCCGAACGCGCACATCGGGCACGGCGGATCGACGCCGGGGAGGTTTGGTGCGGGGCCACGCCGGCGAAACCCCTCCCATGACCGACGCACCACCCGTGGTCAAGCGCACCGCCCGGGCCATCCTCCTGGACACCGGGCCCGTCGAACGCGGGGATGTGCCCCCCGTTCCCGAGATGATCGTCATCAAGCGGACCAAGCCCGGTATGGCCCCGTACTGGATCACCCCGGGCGGAGGCGTGGAGCCGGGGGACGCGACGGTGCGGGACGCCCTGCACCGCGAGGTGCTGGAGGAACTGGGCGCCAAGGTCACCGATGTGGTCCCGGCCTTCGTGGACACCGTGCCGATCGGCCCCGCCGACGGGTACCCCGCCCCCCGGGCGGGCGGGCCGTGGCCGGTGAAGGTGCAGCACTTCTTCGTCTGCCGACCCACCTCGATCGACCCCGCCCTGCGGCACGGACCGGAGGTGGAGGCGCCGTGCGGCGGATACGAGACGGTGCGGCTGCCGTTCACCCGGACCGGGCTCTCCTCGGTGAACCTGGTGCCGGAGTCGCTCTACCGGTACCTGGTGCGGAACATCCCCGGCGTCCTCTCCCTGCTCGCACCCGACCTGCACTGAGGGGGCGCACCGGTCGGCGCCCGTCGCCGATCGGCTCGGCGGGCCCGCTCAACGCCGGGCGCCGAACCAGGCGGCGGGGCCGACGCGGGGCGAGTACCCGTACCGCGCGCCGCGCCGTTCGGCCTCGGCCACCACCCGCGCGGCCTCCGCGCGCCAGGCCGCCGAGGTGGGCGACACCGGCACGCCGGGAGCGGTGCCCGGGACGCCCCCGGCCTCGTGAACACCGCCGGTGCCGGGGCGTGGACGGCGGTTCTGGGCCTCCCGGGCCGCCCCGAAGAACTGTCCGGCACGAGCCGCCCCCACCGCTCCCGCCCGGGCCGGCGTGAGGTCCTCTCCCCGGGTCCCGGACGTCCCGGCGCCGGCGGGCGGAACGCCTCCGCCCGGCTCCCCGACCGTCGCGGGGGCCCCGGCACCGGACGCGCCGGTCCCGCCCCGCACCCGGGAGGGTCGGGGCCCGGAGGGCTCCCCGCCGGCACCCGACGCGGAGACGGGGGCGGCGCGCCCCCGGGCGCGCGAGCCCCGGGAGCGCACCGGCAGCGGGCCGGGCCGCGCGGGAGCGGGGGCCCGCCCGACCTCCCCACCGGCCGAAGTCCCCGGCGCGGACGCCCCGGCCGCACCGCGCGGGTCGTCGGCGGGCCGTTCGACCGGCGGCAGCGGAGCGGCCGGGCCGATCCGCAGCACCAGGCCGTCGGGGGCTCCGGGGGTGTCCGGCGCGTACCGGAAGACCTCCTCCACATCGAGTCGCACCCACATCGGGGCCCCGACGTCCGCGCCCATCAGGTCGGGGAACTGCAGACGCATCTGTTCGGGGAGCAGCACCCGGGCGCGCCCGTTGACCCGTACGCCGGTGCCGGCCGGACCGTGCGCGCCGTCGGCGTCGATCACCAGCAGTCCGGCCCGGGGATTCTCGGTGATGTTTCCCACCGAGGCGTGCACGCCCCGGCCCGCGTCGACCGGGAAGAGCAGGGTGCGGTCGTCGGGAACCCGGAGGAAACCGGGCACCCCGGCGCGGATCGAGCAGTCACACGCCCCCTCACGGTCCGCCGTGGCCAGGAAGAAGACACGCTGCCGGGAGAGCAGGGCCCGCAGGCCCGCGTCGAGATGGTCGCGCAATTCGTCGGCGTAGAAGCGCTCGGCCCGTTCGGTGGTGCCCAGGCGCTGCTGGATCGCCCGTTCCCCGTCGTTCCCCGGGCGCGGCGGGGGTATCAGCGTCCCCGGTCGAGCCCTCACCGCTCCGCTCACATCCGTCACCCCTGCCGCGTCCGTCTCGCCCTGTTCCACGTCACCGGTGTGCGTCGGCGCGCACCACGACGGACCCGCCGCGCACCGCGCCGCACGGGCCCGCCCGGCGCGGGCGCACGCCCGGAGAGGGGTGCGGGGCGCCATCGGGCGACGGGTGGACGAAGGTGACGCGCCCCTCGTCCCGGCGGGGGGCGGAGGCGCGCGCTTCGGGGTGCGGGCGGCTTCGACGCACATCCCGGCTGGAGGCGGTCCGTCGTGCCTCACCCATCCTCACACCACCCGATTACCCCGCGCCAGACCGACAGTGGATCCAACCGGACTCAACTTGGCATCGAAAGAACATATATGACTGTTCGTCAGTCATGGTCCGGTGGTGACCTCCGACGCGCGTCGGTGCCCGGCGCCGGGCACCGCCGGCCCGGTGGGATCGGCGATCCGGGAGACGTCGGGTCCACCGGCCGGGGCGGTTCGGGCGCCCGATCGTCACGAAGCGGTCCGCGGCCGGCAACGGTTCCCCTCACTCCCCCCACCGTCCGTCCCGGCGGTCTACCCTGCTCGCGCAGGCGACGGCACGGGGGAGAGCACGTGGAACCACTGCGCACGGACGACCCGAAGGACATCGGCGGTTACCTGCTGCTGCGCAGGTTGGGGGCCGGGGGCATGGGACGCGTCTACCTCGCCCGCACACCGGGCGGGCGTCCCCTGGCGCTGAAGACCATCCTCGCCCCTCACACCCGCGACGAGGGCTTCCGGCAGCGCTTCGAACGCGAGATCCGGCACGCCGACCGGGTGCGCAGCCCCTGGACCGTCCCGGTCGTGGACTGGAGCCGGGGCGGCGGGGAGGCGTCGGGGCCGCTGTGGCTGGCCACCGAGTACGTGCCCGCCCCCTCCATCGAGGATCGGGTCCTCGCCGCCGGGCCGCTGCCGCTCCCCCTCGTACGGGAGCTCGCCGTCGAACTGGCCGGGGCCCTGGCCGCGGTGCACGCCGCGGGGTTGGTGCACCGCGACCTCAAGCCGTCCAATGTCCTGCTCGCCGCCCGGCGCCCGCAGCTCATCGACTTCGGCATCGCCCGCGCCGCGGAGGACCCCTCGCTGACCCGTACCGGCGGCGTGATCGGCTCCCCCGGCTACATGGCCCCGGAACAGGTCGAGGGAACCGGTCCGCTCGGCCCGGCCGTGGACCTCTTCGCCCTCGGCGCCGTCCTGGTCCACGCCGCGACCGGACACGGCCCCTTCGAACACGGTGGGGAGAAGCCGAGCACCCCCTCCCTGCTCTACCGGGTGGTGTACGAGGATCCGGTGCTGGACGACGTGCCGCAGGAGTTGCGTCCACTGATCCGACGGCTGCTCGCCAAGAACCCGGCGGACCGGCCGGCGGCGGCCGAACTGGTCGCGGACCCCGCCACGGGGGACCCGGGCCGCTCCGGACGCTGGGGCGAACGGCTCCCGACGGACCTGCGCGCCGAGGTGGCGAACCGGGCCGAAGAGGCCGAGCGACTGTGCGGCTCCCCCGCCGACCCGGCGCCCGTGG
>NZ_VKHT01000287.1 GCF_014141535.1 Streptomyces alkaliphilus
GTGGTGCGTAGTAGGGATGGTGTGTGGGTGGCGGGGTGGTCATGGCGGGGGAGCCTGCCGTGTCGGGACGGCTGTACCGGCGGGTACACCGTTTCCGTTGCCGGCCTGTGACGGTTCGTTACGAGAACGGTCGCCTGGGACCGCGCTCCCCGGTGTCCACTCCTCTTCGGTCCGATCAGCGGCCATCGACCTCCTGAGCTGTTGTCTCGCCGGTGAAGCCACTGCGAATCGGCGCGGCACCCGAACTTCGAGCCGAACGGGCCACCGGGAATCGAAAGCTCACCTGTTCGGCGTCGATGGATTCCCTCGGTCCTGCTTCGGGGCGGTGGTGGCTTGACGTCCGGTGCTCGGTCATTTCCGTATGGAGTTGTTCGGGTGCTCCCGGGTGGTGTGGAAGCGTTCGCGGGGGAGTGGCCTGGGTGATTTGAAGTGCGTGAGCCGGGCGATTTTGGCAAGGGTTTCGGTATCGGCGTGGTGGAGAATTCCGGAGACCGCTCCGCAGGCGGAATAGGATCCGAGTTGTGCGGTGAGGATTGATTCACTCTACCGGAGGTGTGACTGCCCCGGTGACCGATCCGGTTTTCTCCGTTTCCCCTTTTCCGAGAGATTCGCAGTGATCCGGGGCGGGCGGTTTTTCTCCGCGTGCGCGCAGCGAGCCCTCCGCCACGCTGGCGTGCTTCCGGGCAGGTCGTCGCATGGTGTCGTGGAGATTTTTTCGGTCCGGGGGTCGTCGGTGGTGGCTCGCTCGGGGTGGGCCGGTTTCGTGCCCGGAGTGTGATGTGAACCGGTGAAGTGGCCTGTGGCCTCGTTGTTCCGTGGGTGGGTCGGTGGAACATAGACCATGATCGCCGGTTGGGCAAACCGGTGATCGTGGTGACGATGGAAGGTGTTCGCCCCCGGTGCCCGGCAGGGCAATCGGGCGTGATGTGCAGTCGTTTCCTTCTCCCGTACGGAAAATCGATGACGCAGAGCAATGACCCCGTCCCCGTGTCTCCTCCCGGGGCGGTGGCCGGTGGGACCGGTTGGTATCGCACGGAGGATTTGGCGCGATGGTTGAAGGTGGATCCCTCGACCGTGCGCCGGTGGCGGACGGCCTCCCCTCCCCAGGGCCCTCCCTTCGTGAGGCTTTCGGAGCGCCTGGTCCTCTACGGTGCGGCCGATGTCCGGCAGTGGTTGGCCGATCGTCGGGTTGACCCGAAGCGGGCGGGTTGATGCCGCACATCGAGCGGCTGCCGGTCGCTGTCGCGCTCTCCCCGGACATCGAGTACCGGCCCGGACGCGTCCGGCCCCACCGGGCCCGGGTGCGGTGGGTCGATCCCCACACCGGGCGGCGCCGGTCGCTGTCGCGATCGCACCGTACCGAGGAAGAGGCCCGGAAGTGGATCGAGAGGCTGGGTGCGGCGGCCCTGCGCGGGATCGATCCGGCGGCCTCGAACCCGACCCTGGCGACCTACGGCGAGGCGAACATGGGGTTGGCCCTGCGGGGACTGGAGCCGAAGACCACCGACCCGTATCTGGCCGGTTGGCGGTTGCGGGTGGTGCCCTCCCTGGGCCACCTCTGCCTGCCGATGGTCACCAACGGCGCGGTGGACCGCAGCGTCTACGGATGGATCGCGGATGGATGCAGCCGCTCCACGGTCAAGAACAGCCTGGCGGTGCTGGTGCGGGTGATGGAACAGGCCCGCCGCGACGGCCTCATCCAGGCCAACCCGGCACAGGTGAGGGGCTGGCAGCGGGAGTACGCCAGGGCCGAGGACGAGCTGGACGACCCCCGGTCCCTGGCCCTGCCCGACTGGAGGGCACTGACCACACTGGCCGAGGCGCTGGTGGCCCGCTCGCACGGGGAGTTCCCCGGCTGGGGGGAGGTGGTGATCTTCGCGGCCTGCACCGCGGCCCGGATCGGGGAGGTCTCCGGGGTCCGGGTGCGCGACATCGACCCGGAGCGGTGGATCTGGACGGTGCGCCGGCAGACCACGCCCTCGCCGGGCGGGTTGGTGGACAAGCGGACCAAGGGCAAGGTCGCGCGGCGGGTGCCGCTGATCGAGGAGGTGCGGCCCCTGGTGGCCCGGCGCCTGCTGGCAGCCGGGTCCGATCCCGATGCCCGGTTGTTCACCGGCCCGCGCGGCGGGCGGATCGCCACCGCCGTGCTGCGGGACGCCACGCACTGGGACGAGGTCGTCACCTCGCTGGGGTGGGAGCACCTGCGCCGGCACGATCTGCGGCACACCGGGCTGACGTGGATGGCGGACGCGGGGGTGCCGTTGCACGTGCTGCGGAAGATCGCCGGGCACGGCTCACTGGCCACCACCCAGCGCTACCTGCACCCGGACCTGCGCTCGATCACCGAGGCGGGCCGATCCCTGAGCGCCCACCTCTCACCTCCGGTCGGGCCCGCGCAGCCGCCCGGGGCCACCCGCCGGATGTTGTAGGCATCCCACAACCGGGCCGGAACACTCACGATCTTGGTCCCCGGGGAAAGGTGCTCTGATCTGCGGTTTCCTCCCGGCTCCGACCCCCGTCTGGTCCCCGGGCGGTCCCCAAGGGGGTCGCCGGACCCCTACCGGGCTGATGGGCCGTCAGATGCCGAAAGGCGCTCCGAACAGGGCTTTCACCTGTTCGGAGCGCCTTCCGGCTACCGTCGGGACGGCGGGATTTGAACCCACGACCCCTTGACCCCCAGTCAAGTGCGCTACCAAACTGCGCCACGTCCCGGTGCCCGGTGTGACCTGGGGCTTTGCCCCTCGTCGCCGTGCACGAGAACCATACCGCATTCGAGGGGGTGGACGTGAAATCCGGGGTGCGGGTCAGAGCGTGGTCGGCGGGATCCGGTCGCGGAGCGCCTCGCGGTGCCAGTGGGCGCCGGTGTCGCGGTGCTCGGCGCGGGTGGTGAAGCGGTAGCGGTACACCCGGGCCCGGATCCAGCGGGGCGGCCGGTCGGGGAAGGGGTTGTGCCGCAGGAGTCGCAGCGTGGGCCGGTCGCCCTCCAGTAGGCGCTCGACCAGCAGGGGAAGCCAGGGGCGGCCGTAGGCGGGGGAGAGCGCGGCGAACCACATCATCCAGTCCAGTCGCAGGTGGTAGGGCGCCACCTGCGGGGGTCGACGGCGCACATCTCCGGGCTTGCCCCGGAAGCCGTAGGCGTGCCACACGGTGTCGGGCCCGGGCCGGGGGTCGTCGGTGCCCTCGATCTCGATCTCCTGCCGCACCCGCGAGACGCTGCCGAAGGCCCCGTAGCTGTTCACCAGCCGCAGCGGGTCGTGCGAGACGTTCATCCGCTGCCGCCGGGAGAGCAGGTTGCGCACCGGATGGCGGCTGAGTACCAGGATCCACCCGGTCATCGCCGACACCATCACGAGGAACCAGAGGGGTGGGTCGGGTTGGTCGGACGGTGGTGTGACCAGCCGGCTCCAGTCGAGCAGGGCCAGGGCGAGCACGATGGTGACCCAGTTCAGCCAGGCGAAGTTTCCCGACAGCACCAGCCACAGTTGGGTGAGGACCACGATCGCCGCGGCGGTTCCGGACACCGGCTGGGGGAGGAAGAGCAGGAACGGGACGAACAGTTGGGTCACGTGGTTCGCGAGGACCTCCATCCGGTGCAGGGGACGCGGCAGCAGGTGGAACCGGCGGCTGAGCGGTCCGGGCAGGGGCTGGGTCTCGTGGTGGTGGTCCAGGCAGGTCAGCTCCCGCCAGCACCGGTCGCCGCGCCACTTGATCAACCCCGCGCCGAACTCCACGCGGAAGAGCAGCCAGGCGATCAGGATCATCACGGGCAGGGGCGGAGCGACCCGTTCGTTGCCCAGCAGCGCGGCCAGGACCCCGGCCTCCAGCAGCAGGCTCTCCCAACCGAAGCCGTACCAGCCCTGTCCGATGGAGACGATCGACAGGTACAGCGCCCACGGCACGATCCACAGCGCGACGAACAGCCACAGCGGCGCCCGATCCGCCGCCCCCACCAGCAACAGGGCGGAGACGGCCACCCCGCTCCAGGCGGCCAGGCCCAGCAGACGGTCGGAGTAGCGCAGGTGGAACAGGCTCGGGGCCCGGCGGAACGGCACCCGGCGCAGCAGGTCCGGTGCCGGTGTCAGGCCGCGTTCACCCGCCAGGGGGCGGAACTGGAGGGCGGCGTTGAGGAAGGCGATCAGGTAGACGGCCGCCAGCCCGCGCTGGAAGACCAGTCGTCCGAGCCAGGCGTCGGGGGCGGTGAACCACTCCATGGCTCATCGGTACCACCGACGGGTCGGTCGGCCGGAGAGGCGCGGGCCGTGGTTCGGGTGGTGGGGTGCCCGTGGGGTGACGTCTCCGGTCGGCAGCCCTCCGGTGCGATCGGCCCACGGAACCGGCCCACGGAACCGGCCCGCGGAACCGGGCCGGGGCAGGGGGCCGGGGCCACGCCCAAGAGGCCCCGGGCAGGGCGTTGACCGGGTGTGGGGACGGTCGTAGGGTCCGGCTGCAAGCGCTTTCCCGCCAATGCCCTCCGGAGGCCCGCATGGCGCTGACCGATATGTCGATCGAGGAGCTGAGAAGCTACCGCCCCGAGGTGCCGGAGCCGCCGGACCTGGACGACTTCTGGGCCGGCACGCTGAAGGCCGCGCGGGGCGCCGCGACCGGTCCGGCCACCTACGAACCGGTCACCGACCCCGCGCCCGCCACGGTGGAGGTCTTCGACGTGCGGTTCCCCGGCTGGGCCGGGCAGCCGGTGGCGGCGTGGTTGATACTGCCGCGCGGGCTGCCCCGCCCGTTGCCGGTGGTGGTGACCTACATCGGGTACGGCGGCGGACGGGGCCTGTCCACCGAGCACCTGTTCTGGAGTGCGATGGGTTACGCCCAGTTGGTGGTGGACACCCGGGGCCAGGGCCACGACACCCCCGACCCGGACCCCGTGCCCTTCCCGCAGTTGACCTACGGGTTCATGACCCGTGGCATCGGGCACCGGGACCACTACTTCTACCGGCGGGCGATGACGGACTGCGTGCGGGCGGTCGACGCGGTACGCGAGCACCCGGACGTCGATCCCGAGCGGGTGATCGTCTCCGGCATCAGTCAGGGCGGGGGGTTGGCGTTGGCGACGGTCGGGTTGGCCCGTGACACGGTGGCCGCGGCCTTGATCGACGTGCCCTTCCTGTGCCACTACCGGCGTTCGGCCGAGATCGCCTCGGAAGGCCCCTACCCGGAGTTGGTCCGGTATCTGGGGCGGCATCGCCGGGTCGACCCGGCGGTCGTGTTCGACGTCCTCAACCATTTCGACGGTCTCCACTTCGCCGCCCGGGCCGCGGCGCCGGCGCTGTTCAGCGTGGGGCTGATGGACCCCGTCTGTCCGCCCTCCACCGTCTTCGCGGCGTACAACCGGTGGGCGGGGGAGCGGGCGGACATCACCGTGTGGGAGTTCGGGGATCACGCCGGCGGCTGGGGGTCGCAGCCGGTGGAGCAGGTGAGGTGGCTCGCGGAACGGGGG
>NZ_VKHT01000288.1 GCF_014141535.1 Streptomyces alkaliphilus
CCCGAGCACCCCCCCCGGACACACGGGTGCCGGGTCGGGTCCGCTCCCACGTCCTCGGGGGAACGGGCCCGACCCGGCGTCCGGCGCTCTCAGCCCGCCAACTGAGCAGGCGCCAGTCTGGAACCCACCAGCGCGTGCAGCGTCGCGGCCGTCATGGGCCGGTTCGCCGCGATGCCCGGAGGCGCCGGTGCCAGGGGGATCAGCAGGTCACCTGCCACGGGCCCGCCACCGGCCGGCTCCGCCGCGCCCGCCTCCGCGGCGGGACGGAGCCACAGGGTGAGCATGTACAGCCGGGGAACCGACAACAGACACGGCGACCAGGAGTCCTCCAACTCGTCCGCCCGCCGGAGCGCGAGATCCGTGGACGCCGCGTAGGGCCCCTCACCGAAGTGTGAGAAAGCCCAACCGTCGGGGGTCAGCCGGGTCTCGGCCGTGCCGACCGGCAGACCGTCCCGCATCAGCAGGAACCGCCAGCCGACCAGCGGAGCGGACGCCGGGACGGCGGTCCCGACCTCCCACTGGTGCACCGGCAGCGGACGTGCCGGTACCAGATCCTCGCGACTCTCGCGAACCTCCCGGTCCTCGCGGTGGGCCCGATGGGTTTCCCGGGAATGGGGAGCCAGAACAGCGGGGGAGCGAAGTGCGGTGCGCACACAACGCTCGGCCGGCTCGGGCGCCGGCGGAAGATGCAGGGGCATGGTGGGTCGCCTCTCGCTTCGGAGACACGCGTTCCAGGATTTTAACCGGCGTATGTTGGCGCCATGTTTCCGGTAGCCGTACCGGGATGTGACGGCAAGCGGAAAACCGGCCGAATTCCGTTTTCCCGCCCTCCGGCAGCCATGACGGGCGGGCCGGTCGCGTGACGGAAGCCACGTCCTTCCGGCTCCCCTGTGGGCAGTATTCCACAGGAATATGCGTCGTGACCGTGCTTCCGCCGGAAGCGGCGTGCCGCGTCCCGTGCGTTAGCGTGCCCCGGCGATGGGCATGATCGGAACATCGCGGGCCGCGCGCCCCGATCCCGGAGGCCCCCGGTCCCGGGCCGGCTCCGGGGGGACCGTCGAAGGAGGTGCCCGGTCGTGGGCGCGAACATCGCAGCTGACGGCTTCGATCCGGCGGACCGTCGGCGTTTTCGCGAGAAACTGCGGAGCTGTCTGGACGCTCTGCGTGATTTGTTGGAGGACAAGGCGTTCGACCGCCCCAGGGATCTCATCGGATTGGAGGTGGAGGTTCCGCTGGCCGATTCGAGGGGCGCCCCGCGAATGGTCAACGAGGAGGTGCTGTCCCGGATGGCCACCGCCGATTTCCAGAGTGAGTTGGGGCGCTTCACGCTGGAACTGAATATGGCACCCCGCCGGTTGCGCGGCAGGGTTCTGGACGACCTGGCGGAGGAGCTGCGGATCGCCTTCGCCTATGCGGCCCGGACCGGAGTCGAATTCGACGCCCGGCCGGTTCTGGTGGGTATTCTTCCCACTCTCACGGGAGAGGGCATGAATGCCGCCCAACTCACCGACGCGGAACGTTACACACTGCTGAACGACCAGATCATGTCGGCCCGCGGGGAACTGATCTCCCTCGACATCACGGGAACCGAGACCCTGCGTCGCACCTTCGACTCGATCATCCCCGAATCGGTCTGCACGGCCGTGCAGTTCCATCTCCAGGTCACCCCCGAGCGGTTCGCCGACGTGTGGAACGCCTCCCAGGTGGCCGCCGCCGCCCAGATCGCCGTGGGCGCCAACTCCCCCTTCGCCTTCGGCCGCGAACTGTGGCAGGAGACCCGCCCTCCGCTTTTCCTGCAGGCCACGGATACCCGCTCACCCGAACTCATCGTCCAGGGGGTGCGTCCGCGCTCCTGGTTCGGGGAGCGTTGGATCGACTCGCCCCTCGACCTCTTCGAGGAGAACCTGCGCTACTTCCCGGCCCTGCTGCCCCTGTGTGACGAGGAGGAGCCCCGTCGGGTCCTGGCCGCCGGTGGCGTACCCCGACTCGCCGAACTCGTCCTGCACAACGGCACCGTCTACCGCTGGAACCGACCCGTCTACGACATCGCGGACGGCGTGCCGCACCTGCGGGTGGAGAACCGCGTGTTGTCCACCGGGCCCACCGTCACGGACATGGTCGCCAACGCCGCCTTCTACTACGGACTGGTTCGCTCCCTGGCCGAACAGCCCGAGCCGCTGTGGCGACGCCTTCCCTTCCGCATGGCCGAGCACAACTTCCACACCGCCTGCAGACACGGCATCGACGCCCGTCTGGCGTGGCCCCGCCGGGGCCGCGGGCAGGAGAGCGAGGAGATCCCGGCCGCCCGTTTGATCACCGACCACCTGGTGCCCATGGCCTCGGCGGGACTGGACGCCTGGGGTATCGCCCCGGCCGACCGCGATCGTTACCTCTCGGTGATCGAGGGGCGGTGCCGCACCGGTCTCACCGGCGCCGGATGGCAGACTCGGTTCCATCACCGGGCGGTGGAGCGCGGGGCCGATCGGGACACGGCGCTCATGCGGCTGGTTCAGCGGTACTGCGAGCTCTCCGCCGCCGACGAACCGGTCCACACCTGGCCCCTGGACGTCTGAGGCGTCCCCGCCCGGCTCCGGATCGGGGATCACCCCGGCGACGACCAGGCGAGGAGCGGTGCATGCGGCGGGACGGAGCGGGACGCGACGCGAACCCGGCGGCCGGGGCACGGGACCCCGACACGGCGGGGCTTCCGCTCCCCGGCGGACGGACCGGACCAGCCGGGAAATCCGGGGACGCCCACCGCGCCGCCGGCCCCCTCCCCGTGACCGACCCGCTCCGTCGCCGTGTCCTGGGCCACGAGGTGTTGCTGGTCCTCGCGCTCTCCCTGGGGGCGAGCGCGATCGCCTCCCTGATCCGGTTCACCGGCGTGCTCACGGCGCCCGGTGGTCTCTCCGACCACGTCGCCGGACTGAACTCCTCCCGTGCCCCGGACCGCCCGTGGCTCGACCTCGCCTGGCAGGTCTTCGGGATCGCCACCGCGCTGGTGCCCGTGTTACTGGTGATCCACCTGTTGACCCGTGACCGTTTCGACGGCACCGCCCCCGGCACTGGCGCCATCGGACTGGATGGGCGCCGACCGTGGTCCGATCTCGGTCGGGGAGCGGGAGTGGCGGCCCTCATCGGCGCTGGTGGACTGGCGCTCTACCTCGGCGCGCAGGCCACCGGACTCAATCTCACGGTGGTGCCCGAGTCGCTCCCGGAGACCTGGTGGAAACTGCCCGTGCTGATCGCCTCCGCCCTGCAGAACTCCCTGCTGGAGGAGGTGGTCGTGGTCGGCTACCTGCTGCACCGACTCGGACAGCTCGGGTGGAGCCCGGTGGCCGCGCTCGTGGCCTCCTCCGTGCTGCGCGCCTTCTACCATCTCTACCAGGGCATCGGCGGTTTCGTCGGCAATCTCGTGATGGGCGTCGTCTTCGTGCTGCTGTACCGGCGCTGGGGACGGGTGATGCCCCTGGTGGTGGCCCATGCCCTGATCGACATCGTCGCCTTCGTCGGCTGGGCGCTGCTCGCCGGACGGGTGGGCTGGCTGCCCGGGACGGGGTGACCGCCCGTCCACCGGGCACCCGGACCGGGGAGTTGCCCGGTCCGGGAGCGCCCCGTAGGGTGCGATCCATGCCGATGACCGTTCTTCCGCCCCCGGCCGCGTAACGCGGGCCGTACCGGTACGAGCGCGACGGATCCCCCGGGGTTCCCGCGCCGACGGATCGTGCCCGCCACGGGATACGCGATCTGTCCGGCATTCCTCGCGCGGGAGAACACCCACTCATGTCACACTCCTTGTCACCCGTTCCCGCCCTGCCCGTGGGCCGGGGACTGCTCTACGTCATCGTGGCCGCCACCGCCTGGGGCACGGCGGGGGCGGCGGCGGCCGTCCTCTTCGAAACCAGTGGCCTGGGCCCGGTGGCCCTCACGTTCTGGCGCACCCTCGGCGGTCTGGTACTGCTGCTGGCCCTCGGGGGCCTCACGCGCCGACGTTCCCTCCCCGCTCCGGCTGTTCCCTCCGTCCCGGCCCGGAACCGGCGGCGTGAACGGATCGCCCGGGTCACCGTCATGGGGCTGGGACTCACGGTCTTCCAGACCGCCTACTTCGCCGGTGTCCAGCACACGGGCCTGGCCGTCGGCACCGTGGTGACCCTCGGCGCCGGTCCGGTACTCATCGCCCTGGGCGCCCGGTGGTGGATGGGGGAGCGGCTCGGCGGGGGCGGAGCACTCGCCGTTCTCGGGGCCCTGCTCGGGCTGGTCGTCCTGATGTCGGGCGGCGCCCACGGGGCCGGCACGGTGAGCCCGCTCGGCGTGGGCTTCGCCCTGATGTCGGCGACGGGGTACGCCGTCATCACCCTGTACACCCGGTGGGCCGGCTCCCGGGGTGTGTCGGCGGACCCCCGGACCACCACCCTGTCGTCCTTCGCGGTGTGCGCGACCTGTCTGCTGCCCCTCGGTCTGCTGGAGGGGCGTGGGCTGTTGCCGCTCGCGGACGCGCTGCCGGAGACCATCGGGCTGATGGTCTACATGGCCGCGGTGCCCACCGCGCTGGCCTACGCGCTGTACTTCGCGGGGCTGGCGGTCGTGCGGGCGGCGACCGCCTCGATCATCGCGCTGATCGAACCCCTCACCGCCGCCGTGATCGCCGTGGTGTGGTTGGGGGAGGCGCTCTCACCCGCCACCGTCACCGGTACCGTCCTCCTGCTGTCGGCGGTCACGGGGCTGATCCTGTCCGAGACCCGGTCCGTTCCCGTCGGCGGACGCGAGGTACGCGGGAACCGGCCGGGCAGCCTCCCGGGCGTCGGCGGGAACGGGGACGCCGCGCACGGTGTGGATCGGGAGAACCCCGCTCCAGTGCGGGAGTGAGAGATCCCCGGGTTCGTCGTTCGGTCCGCCCTCCCGCACCTTGGCCGAGACCTCGGTGAGGTCGATCGCGAGTACGGCGGTGGCGGCCGCCTCCCGCGCGTCGGCCGGTCTGCAGTCCGCCGACCGGCCGGGCACCGCCTGGTCCACCAGCGCGTCCAGGGCACGGGCCCGTTCGGCCGGGTCGGTGACCTGCCGGGCGGTGCCGTGCACGACGACCGAGCGGTGGTTGACGGAGTGGTGGAACGCGGACTTGGCCAGCACCACGCCGTCCACGTGTGTGACCGTTACACACACCGGGAGACCCTCCGGGTTCCCGGCCGCGCGCAGCGGCCGGGAACCGGTGGAACCGTGCACGTACAGACGCTCTCCCCGCCGGGCGTAGAGAGTGGGCAGGACCACCGGACGGCCCTCACGCGCGAAGCCCAGGTGGCAGATCCACCCGGCGTCCAGGATGGCGTGCACCGATTCCCGGTCCCAGCGCGCCCGCTTCAGCCCCCGGGTGGGGACGTTGAAATCGGTGCGCGGGTATTCGTCGGTGGTGTCGGCGTTCCCGGCGGCGGTGCGGGGCCCGGCTGTGGTG
>NZ_VKHT01000289.1 GCF_014141535.1 Streptomyces alkaliphilus
GGCCCCGGGCACGCCCGCCCCGCTCCTCACGCCGATGACCTGCCGGAACGCCTTGGCGGGCGGCTTCCCCCGGATTCCCGGAAAAAAATTCCGGGGGAACGGCAACCTTCCGGCCGCCGGCGGCAACCAAGGAGCAGAACGGAAGTGAGCCTCCTCGTCGCCCCCCTGAAGGAGAGCTCCTCCGTCGCCCCGGGCGGCACCAGCCCGCCCGGGGCCCCTTCCCGGCGGGAGGCGGGACCTGCCGGGAACGCCCCGGGTGGCTTCGGCCACCCGGGGCGAGAAATTTTCGGGAGGGCCGCGGGGCCCGCGGGATGCGCGGGCGCCTCTCCACCGGGAGAGGGGTACCCGCGGTGTCGGCGGAACGACGGCCGTCGGGATCGACCGGTCGGGCGCCGAAAGCCGAACCACGACCGGAGCCGCCGCCGGACGGCAACCGGTCGGACCGACGGAACGGCGGCCCACCGGCGGCTTGGGAGCGCTCCCATCCGACGACGGCCCCCCAATGATGCGGACATGACACCGGTACGTCAACCATCCGCGCACCCGGATGACCCGGAAACCCCGAACGGGCGCCACCATCACACACCACCCCCGGGGAAACACACCGGGTGCGACAATCAGCGCGTTCACTTCCGTTCGAATATGATCGAAGTGGTTCTCCCGCCCCCGAAAACCCGTTGCCGGCCGAGCCGGCACTCGGGATCCTGGCCCGGTTGTCCCGCGCACGACGCGGCTCCCCCGGCATGCCCTCCGTGCCCCTCGGTTCCCCCGCACGGGTCACGGAAGACCGCGCCCCGTCCTCTCATGCCCCCGACTCCGTCCCCGACCGCTCCACGCCCTCTTTCCGAATCCCACCCGTACGAAATCCCGGGACCTCATGCGCCTTCGCGACCTTCCGCATCCCGACCCCGGGGAACCCGACACCCGGTCCGGTTCCCACTTCGTCCTCTGGCTCTTCCGCCGACAACTGCGCGGTCAGACCAAGACCCTCTTCTGGGGGGTCCTGCACATGGGCTCCGTCGCCTGCCTACCCGTCGTGGTGGGCGCTGCGGTCCAGGCCGCGGTCGAGAGCTCCGCCGCCGGTCTGGTGCGCGCCGGGCTGCTGCTGGCCGGTCTCGGCCTGGTCATGGCCGTCGCCGACACCATGGTGCACCGCAGCGCCGTCACCAACTGGATCACCGCGGCGACACGGATCCAGCAGGTGCTCGCCCGCCGCACCGCCCACCTCGGGGCGGCGCTCACCCGACGGGTGGCCGCCGGCGAGGTGGTCAAGGTCTCCACGGGCGACGTGGAGAAGATCGGCTGGCTCGTCGAGTCCGCCTCCCGTTTCTCGGCCGCCGTGATCGTGACGGGTGGTGTCTGCGCCGGCCTGGTGCTCCACGAACCGCGGCTGGGCCTGATCGTGGTCGTCGGCATCGCGGCGGTGATGCTCACGGTCTTTCCGCTGGTCCCCGCCGCCACCCGCCGCGCCGACCGTGAACGGGCGCGCTCGGGGCGCGCCGCCGAACTGGCCTCCGACACCGTCGCCGGTCTGCGCGTCCTGCGCGGCATCGGCGGTGAGGAGCTGTTCCTGAACCGCTACCGGCGGGCCTCCGACGACCTCCGCGTCGCCTCGGTGCACACCGCCCGCATGTGGTCGCTGATCGACGCCCTCCAGGTGGCCGTTCCCGGCGCGTTGCTGCTGGTCGTGGTCTGGCAGGGGCACCGACTCGCGGCGAGCGGGGCGATCACCCCCGGGGCGCTGGTCACCGTCTACGGAGCCGTGCTCTTCCTGCTCTTTCCCCTGCGCCTGTTCCAGGAGGGCGCGATGGCCTGGGCGTTCTCCCGCCCCGCCGCACGGCGCGCCGTGCGGGTGCTGTCCATGCGGCGCGGGGACACGGAGACCGGTACCGGCTCACCCGCCCCCGGGCACGGGACCCGGGAGCCCTCCCGGGCGCCCGCCCTGCACGATCCGCTCACCGGGCTGACCGCCCCCGGGGGCCGGCTCACCGCCGTGGTCCACGGGGACGCGGACGGGTCGGAGGGGCCGGCCGCCCGGCTGGGCGGCCGGCCGGTCGGCGAGGAGGACGGGGCCGCGCACCCCTCCGTGGAGATCGACGGCCGTCCCGCCTCCGAACTGCCCCGAGCCCTGGTCCGGGCCACGGTGCTCGTCCAGGACAAGGAACCGGTGTTGCTGTCGGGCACCCTCGCCGAGCTGCTGGACGTCCCCGCCTCGGGCCGGGTGGACGCGGACGCCGCGCTGGCCGCCGCCGCCTGTTCGGATGTGTTGGATTCCCTGGCCCACACCTCCCCGGAGGCCGCGCGCGATCCCCTGCTGGGGAGGATCACCGAGCGCGGTCGTTCCCTGTCCGGTGGTCAGCGCCAGCGGCTGGCACTGGCCCGCTCCCTGCTCGCCGACCCGCCCGTCCTGGTGCTGGACGAACCCACCTCCGCGGTGGACGCCCACACCGAGTCCCGCATCGGCGCGGCCCTGCGCGACCTGCGCGCCGGCCGCACCACGGTGGTGCTGACGTCCAGCCCCCTGCTGCTGGAACACGCGGACCGGGTGGTGCTGCTGCTCGACGGGCGGGTCGCCGCCGAGGGCACGCACCGCGACCTGTGGGAGAACACGCCGCGGTATCGGGCCGTGGTCGGCCGGGACACCGGGTCCGGGCCCCCCGTCCGCGTCGGGGCCCCTTCGGAGGCACTCCACATCGAGGAGAAGGCGTGACCGTCACCATCGGGGTGCGTCCCCCCGAACACGACACCGGCCGGGACGAGAACCCCACCACCCTCCCGGTGGCCCGCGACGCTACCGTGCACGCCTATGTGCGGGAACTGCTGGTCCGCCACCGCCGGTCCCTGGCGATCCTGGTGGCGGTCAACGCCGTCGCCGTCATCGCCTCGATGGTCGGCCCCTGGTTGTTGGGCGGGGTGGTGCAGGGTCTGGCGGACGACACCCGGGACATCGCCCCCGGCCCGATCCTGGCCGGCTTCGCCCTCGCCGTGCTCGTCCAGGCCGTCTTCGTGCGGCTGGTGCGCCTGCGCGGGGCGATGCTCGGCGAGCGGATGCTGGCCGACCTGCGCGAGGACTTCCTGGTCCGCTCGGTGGGCCTGCCGCCGGGAGTACTGGAACGGGCCGGCACCGGTGACCTGCTCGCCCGCGTCAACACCGACATCGACCGGCTCTCCCAGGCGATGCGCGAGGCGGTCCCCCAGCTGGCCATCGCGGTGGTGTGGGCCGCCCTGCTGCTGTGCGGCATCGTGGTGGTCGCCCCGCCGCTGGGGCTGGGCATCCTGATCGCCCTGCCCCTGCTCCTGGCCGCCTGCGTGTGGTACTTCCGGCGCGCCCCCTCCGGCTACCGGGCCGAGGCCGCCGGGTACGCCGCCGTGGCCGGGGCCCTGGCCGAGACGGTGGACGCGGGCCACACCGTGGAGGCGCACCGCCTGGAACCCCGTCGGATCGCCCTGTCCGAAGGACGGATCGGAAGCTGGGTCGCTTGGGAACGGTACACACTGTGGCTGCGCTCGGTGCTGATCCCGGCGATCAACGTCTACCACGTGATGGTCCTGGGCGGTGTGCTGACGGTCGGCGGGATCTTCGTCCTGCAGGGCTGGCTGCCGGTGGGCCGGGTGGTCACCGGAGCGCTGCTGGCCCAGATGCTGGTGGAGCCGGTCGGGATGATCCTGCGCTGGTTCGACGAACTGCAGATCGCCCGGGTCTCGCTGGCCCGCCTGGTCGGCGTCCGGGAGATCGCGTCGGATCGGGCCGGGGCCGACGGAGAGGATCGGGAACCGGACGCCCATCGGATCGTGGACGCCCGTGGCGTGCGGTTCGGCTACACCGAGGGCACCGACGTGCTGCACGACGTCTCGCTGCGGGTGCCGCCCGGCACCCGGGTCGCCCTGGTGGGACCCTCGGGCGCCGGGAAGTCAACCCTGGGGCGGCTCCTGGCGGGCATCCACGCCCCCCGCACCGGATCGGTCACCCTGGGCGGGGCCTCACTGGCCGCGATGCCGCCGGAGCGGGTGCGACGCCATGTGGCGCTGGTCAACCAGGAGCACCACGTCTTCGTCGGCCCCCTGCGGGACAACCTGAGGCTGGCCCGCCCGGAGGCGACCGACGAGGAGTTGTGGGCGGCGCTGCTCGCCGTGGACGCGGAGCGGTGGGCCGCCTCCCTGCCGGAGGGCCTGGACACCGAGGTCGGTTCCGGCGGTGAGGTGGTGTCCCCCGCCAGGGCCCAGCAGATCGCGCTGGCCCGGCTGGTGCTGGCCGACCCGCACACCCTGGTGCTGGACGAGGCGACCTCCCTGCTGAACCCGCGGTCGGCCCGCGACCTGGAACGCTCCCTGGCCACGGTGCTGGAGGGTCGGACGGTGATCGCCATCGCCCACCGGCTGCACACCGCGCACGACGCGGACGTCATCGCCGTGGTGGAGAACGGACGGATCACCGAGTTCGGCGGGCACCGGGAACTGGTGGCGGCCGACGGCGCCTACGCGGCCCTGTGGCGGTCCTGGCACGGCTGATCGGCACCCCGTCGTCCCACCGACACGGGGCCGGTGGGGACCACCCTCCCCGGTTCCCGGGCCGGTCCTCAGGCCGCCAGCACGACGGCCGCGATGCCGCCGGCCGCCGTGGCCACCATGAAGCCGGGCATCAACACGTTGCTCTCCACCCACGCCCCGGCCCGGAACCGCATGAACCTCGGCGTGCCCAGCGGGTACCAGCGTCGACCCTTGATCTTCAGGGGCCACAGGAAGGGGCAACCGGAGATGGTCAGGGCGTCGCCGACGCAGTGCACCATGGCGCCCAGCACGATGGGGATGCCGATCCACAGATAGGGCTGACCGGGGAAGAGCCACTCCGAACCGTGGCCCGGCTGGTTGAGGACGCCGGCGAGGATCCAGGCGGTCGCCGCTCCCAGCAGCCACACCATGATGTCGCTGGAGATCCGGGCCGCCCGCCACAGCAGACCCTCCACCGCGAGCACCATGTGCACGAAGAGGATGCCCAGCACCGCCCAGCGCCCCCAGTGGACGGCCGCGGCGGAGAACCCGACCCCCATGAGGACCGCCCACAACCAGGTGTGGCTCAGTGTGCGGTGTCCCCCGGTGCGGCGCCGGTCCCGCGGTCCCCGGGTGGCGTTGTGGACGGCGACCGACAGCTTGTCGATCAGCCCCGCCAGCCATCTCGATGGTGGGCCGAAGGCCCGGGAGATGGTGGCCGACTTCTGATCCAGATCGGGGGCGAGCGCCGCCCCCGCGCAGATGAGGGTCCCGGCCACCAGCACCGGCCAGGGCATCGGGTGGCCCGCCAGAGCCGTGGCCACCGCGACGCCCACCCAGGCGGCCGCTCCTGACAGTGAATGCGCCGGTCCCATCATGGTGGTGTGGCCCGCCCCTTCTCCCGACACTCCGCGGCAC
>NZ_VKHT01000029.1 GCF_014141535.1 Streptomyces alkaliphilus
GTCGGGAGGGTCGGGAGAGACGGGCCCGGGAGCGCGGACGGCGGCCTCAGCGCACCCCCGGATGAACGGGGAGCCCCTCCTCCGGAGGCGGGAAGACCAGGAACTCGTTGCCCTCCGGGTCGGCCAGGACATCCCAGTCCCGGGCCCCCGAACGCGCGGAGACCATGGTCGCGCCCATCGCCAGCAGTCGTTCGGAGTCGCCCCACACGTCCAGCCGGACGGGGTTCCGGCTCGTCCCGCGTTCCTCGACCGGCGTGATCCAGATGGTGGGCCCCTCGCCCGCCGGGTCGTGGATGGCCACCGGCCACTCCGCCGGGCGCGGCTTCGTCTCACCGGCCCACGTTCCCCGGCGCCGGTACCCCAGCGCCTCGCACCACCAGTCGGCGAGCCGCTGGTGATCCAGTGCCTCCAGGGTGAGGTCCCGGAAGGTGGCCGGGGCATCGCCCCGTTGCTCCGCGCTCATCCCGCCTCCGTCACGTCGTTGCCGACCGCCGACGCGGTCGCGGGCCCCGTACCCCGTGCCGGGTGGATCATGCCGGGCCGGTTCCGGGCCCTCCCCGGACCGCCTCCCGCGGGAGCCCTACCATGACGGCATGGCCCCCGAATCCCGCGGTCCCGGACCGGTGCTGGTCTACTCCCGCACCGCCGACTACCGACACGAGTCGATCCCGCACGGTGTGGCGGCGCTGCGAGAACTGGGTGCCGGGCACGGCTTCCGGGTCACCGCCACCGAGGACCCGGACGAGTTGACGGCGGAGCTGCCGCACCACGCCGTGGTCGTCTTCCTCTCCACCAGCGGTGACGTTCTCACCGATGCCGCCCGTACGGCCCTGCGCGCCCATCAGGGCGCCGGTGGCGGCTTCGTGGGGATCCACGCCGCGAGCTGCACCGAGTACGGCTGGCCCTGGTACGGCAGGCTGATCGGCGCCCGCTTCACCGAGCACCCCGACCTCCAGCCGGGTGTGGTGGTCGTGGAGGACCGGGAGCACCCGGCCACCGCGCACCTGCCGCCCCGCTGGGAGTTCACCGACGAGTGGTACGCCTTCGACCGCAATCCGCGCGGCCGGGTTCGGATGCTCGCCTCCGCCGACGGGAGCACCTTCCGCGGCGGCACCCCGGGCGCCGACCGCCCCCTGGTGTGGTGCCACGAGGACACCGGGGGGCGTTCCTTCCAGACCGCCCTCGGGCACACGGTGGAGTGCTGGGACGATCCGCTCTTCCGGGCCCATGTGCTCGGTGGGATCCGCTGGGCCGGTGGCGCCGACGGGCCCTGAGCACCGGCGACGGCCGCGTCACCCGCCCCCGGGGGCGGCGGGGCGGGGGAACCGCGAAACCCGACGTGAGACGATGCCCCGGGGCGGGTCCCCCGCCGTCCCCGCCCCTTCGCACGCACGTCGAGGAGACCACGGGTGAGCCGATACACCGCCGCCGAGGACCGCTACTCCACCATGCAGTACCGCCGGTGCGGTCGCAGCGGTGTCCTGCTGCCCGCCGTCTCCCTGGGGCTGTGGCACAACTTCGGGGACGCCACCCCCCTGGAGACCCAGCGCGCCGTGCTGCGGCGTGCCTTCGACCGCGGCGTCACCCACATCGATCTCGCCAACAACTACGGCCCCCCGTACGGTTCCGCCGAAGCCAACTTCGGCACGCTCCTCGCCCGGGATCTGCGTCCGTACCGGGACGAACTGTTCATCGCCACCAAGGCGGGTTACGACATGTGGCCCGGCCCCTACGGGGAATGGGGTTCGCGCAAGTACCTCCTGGCCAGCCTGGACCGGTCGCTGGAGCGAATGGGCCTGGAGTACGTGGACGTCTTCTACTCCCACCGCTTCGACCCCGACACGCCGTTGGAGGAGACCCTCGGGGCGCTGGACACCGCGGTACGCCGGGGCAAGGCGCTGTACGTCGGCATCTCCAACTACCCCGCCGACCAGCACCGGCGCGCGGTGAAGATCCTGCGGGCGATGGGCACCCCCCTGCTGGTTCACCAATCGCCCTACAACATGATCGATCGCCGGTTGGAGGACGAGGTCCTGGACGCCGTCGGCGACACCGGCACGGCCCTGATCGCCTACTCCCCGCTGGCCCAGGGGCTGCTGACCGATCGCTACCTGTCCGGCGAGGTCCCCGCCGACTCCCGTATGGCCCGGGCCCGTTTCCTGCGCCCCGAGGCGTTGACCGCCGGTCGGCTGGAGATGCTGCGCGCGCTCGACGCCTTCGCCCGGGGGCGGGGGCAGACCCTCGCACAGCTCGCCCTGGCGTGGGTGTTGCGCGACCCGCGGGTGGTCTCGGTACTGATCGGGGCCGGGAGCGTGACCCAGCTCGACCAGAACCTCGCGGCGATCGAGTCCGGGCCGCTCACCTTCGGCGAACTCGCGGAGATCGATCGCATCATGGGGTCCGAACTGCTGGAGTGACCCGTCCGGCCCCGACCGGGCCCGGACGGCACGGGGTCAGTACCCCGCCGCCCCGGTCCCGGTCGGCCCGACCAGCAGCACCTCCAGCACCCGGGGGCCGTGCACCCCCTCCACCCGGTCCAACTCGATGTCGCTGGTGGCGGAGGGGCCCGAGATCCAGGTCTGCGGGCGGTGCGGCACCAGCCGCGGCATCGCCTCCGGCACCGACGCCACCACCTGTTCGGGCACCCGCACCACGCACAGGTGGTGATCCGGGATCAGCGTGATGCGTCGCCGCCCCTGGTCGGGGGAGCCGTCCAGCACGATGGTGCCGGTCTCCGCGATCGCCAGCGCGCAGCCGGTGACCACCGCGTCCACGGCGTCCAGTTCGGCGGCGGTGGCGGCGGGGTCGTCCGGGACCCGGGTGATGTCCTCCGGCAACCAGCCGTCGGGAAGGCCCGGCGGGGTGACTACGCTCCGCGCCCCGCGCGCCGCCAGCAGTCGGGCGATCAGCGCCGGCAGGCCGGCGGGGTCCACCCGGTGCACCAGGGCCCGGTAGTCGGCCAGGTTCTCGGCCAGCAGTTCCACCGGGTCGGTGGTCCCTTCGGAGGTGTCCGGGAGGTGGGAGACGGCGTAATCCCGGGGAATCGGCGGTGCCACCGGGGCCCCCGAACCGCCCGGACCGGGGCCGGAGGGCCCCAGGGCGCGCCGGATCCGGCCGAGGATCACCTCGCGGCTGTCGTGTCCGCCGCCCCCTCCGCGCGCGTGATCGGTCACGACCGCTCCTTCCGTGATGTGTCCCCGTCCCCGGCACCGCTCCCACCGCCCGGCCCCCGGGTGCGGTGCCACCATTGGCGGAAGGACTCGGCGGGCACCGTGGGCAGGTCCCGGCTCGCCGTCCACGCGGCGCCCGGCCCGGGCAACCGGCGCGGGTGCAGCCGGCGGGTGCGTCCGGCCACCCGCTGCCCGGCGCGCACCACGCCGGGGCGCTCCAGCGCCCAGCGGGCGGCCCGCATCACGGCCCGTTCGGCGGCGTGGCCGCGCGCCGGCTTCAGCCGCACCCGGCTGCCCCGCACCGTCACCTCGCCGCCCTCGACCACCCGTTCGCGCAGGTGCACCAGGACCCGGGGAATGTCGATGGCAACCGGACAGACCTCGTAACAGGCCCCGCACAGCGAGGAGGCGTACGGCAACGAGGCGTCCAGCTCGCTGCCCACGCCGCGCAGCTGCGGCGTGAGGATCGCCCCGATCGGTCCCGGATAGGCCGACCCGTAGGCGTGGCCGCCCGCCCGCTCGTAGACCGGGCAGACGTTCAGACACGCCGAGCAGCGGATGCAGCGCAGTGCCTGGCGACCCACGGTGTCGGCCAGCACGTCGGTGCGGCCGTTGTCCAGCAGCACCAGGTGGAACTCCCGGGGGCCGTCGCCATCGGTGGTGCCGGTCCACATGGTGGTGTACGGGTTCATCCGCTCGGCGGTGGAGGAGCGCGGCAACAACTGCAGGAAGACCTCCAGATCCCGCCAGGTCGGCACCACCTTCTCGATGCCCACCACCGAGATCAGCGTCTCCGGCAGTGTGAGGCACATGCGGCCGTTGCCCTCGGACTCCACGACCACCAGGGTGCCGGTCTCGGCCACCATGAAGTTGGCCCCCGAGATCCCCACCCTCGCCCGCAGGAACTTCTCCCGCAGGTGCAACCGGGCGGCCTCCGCGAGTTCGGCCGGTCGGTCGGTGAGGCCCTCGGGCGCCGCCCGACCCCACTCGCCCATCCGCTCCCGGAAGATGTCCCGGATCTCGCTCCGGTTGCGGTGGATCGCCGGGACCAGGATGTGCGAGGGCAGATCGTCGCCGAGCTGCACGATCAGCTCGGCCAGGTCCGTCTCGTAGGCGGTGATGCCGGCCTCGGCCAGGGCCTCGTTGAGCCCGATCTCCTGGGTGGCCATCGACTTGACCTTGATCACCTCGGTCTCGCCGGTGGCGTGCACCAACTCGGTGACGATCCGGTTGGCCTCGGCCGCGTCGGAGGCCCAGTGCACGGTGCCGCCCGCCGCGGTCACCGCCGCCTCCAGCCGTTCCAGGTGGCTGTCCAGCCGCAGCAGTACGTCGTCCTTGATCGCGGCGCCGGCCGCCCGCAACTCCGGCCAGTCGGAGAGTTCGGCGACCGCCCGGGCCCGCTTGTCGCGGATGGTGTGGGTGGCGTGCCGCAGGTTGCCGCGCAGGGTGGCGTCCCGCCCGGCCGCCTCCGCGGCGGTGGGGAAGTCGCGCGGGGCCGTGGGGCGGCTGCCACCGCCCGGGCGGCCGGGCATGCCGAGGAAGGTGCCGCTCACCGCTTCGCCCCTCCCGTGCCCGTCACCGCGCCGTGCGCCGCGGCACCCGGGCTCTCCTCGGTGGAGGCGAGGATCTCCGCCAGGTGCACCGGGCGGACCGGGGAACCGGCCCGCCGCAGCACACCGCCGATGTGCATCAGGCAGGAATTGTCCACCGTGCACACCGCCGAGGCGCCGGTGGAGACCACCGCCCGGGCCTTGTCCCGGCCCATCGCCGTGGAGACCGCCGCGTTCTTCACCGCGAAGGTGCCGCCGAAGCCGCAGCACTCCTCGGCGCCGGGCAGCTCCACCAGTTCCAGACCGCGCACCCGCTCCAACAGCCGGCGCGGTCGGTCCCCCAACCCCAGGGCCCGCAGCCCGTGGCAGGTGGGGTGGTAGGTCACGGTGTGCGGGTAGTACGCTCCCACGTCCGTCACCCCCAGGACGTCCACCAGGAACTCGGTCAGCTCCAGGGTTCGGCGCGCGGTTTCCGCCGCGCCCGGTACCGCGAACCCCGGGTGGTGGTCGCGGACCATGGCCGCGCACGATCCCGAGGGCGTAACGATGTGGTCGCACCCCGCGAAGACCTCCGCGTACCGCCGCACCAGCGGTTCGGTCTCGCTCCGGTAACCGGTGTTGAACTGGGGCTGGCCGCAGCAGCTCTGCGCCTCGGGAAAATCCACCTCCACGCCCAGCCGCTCCAGCAGCGTCACCACCGCCCGGCCCGTGTCGGGGTAGAGGGTGTCGTTCACGCAGGTGATGAAGAGTCCCACCCGCATCCGCTCAGCCATGCAGTCGCTCCTCCGCCCGCCGCCAGGGACCCGTTCCGCCCACCGGCTCATGGTGCCGCAGCGGCAGCCCGGCCCGCAGCAGGGACCGCAGCTCAAAGAGTCCACCGGTCACCGCACCGGCCGCCCGGGCCTGCACCAGGGCGTTGCCCAGAGCGGCGGCCTCGGCGGGACCCGCGACCACCGGCAGGCCGCAGGCCTCGGCGGTCAACCGGCACAGCGGTTCGTTCCGGGCACCGCCGCCGACCACGTGCACGACGTCGATCCCGCGCCCGGAGAGGCGGCTCGCGTCCGCCAGGGCACGGCGGTGGGCCAGAGCGAGCGAGTCCAGGACGCAGCGGACCGTCTCCGCCCGGCCCCGGGGCACCGGCCATCCGGTGCGCCGACAAGCCTCCGTGATGCGGGCGGGCATGTCGCCGGGGGTGATGAAGGTCTCGTCCCCGGCGTCCACCACCGAGCGCAGCGGTTCGGCGCGGTCGGCGGCCGCCAGCAGACCGGCCAGGTCGGGCGCGCCACCGTCCTCGGCCTCCCAGGTCCGCAGACACTCCTGGAGCAGCCACAGCCCCATGATGTTGCGCAGGTACCGGACGGTGCCGTCGACGCCCAGTTCGTTGGTGAAGTTCGCCAGTCGGCTCTCCTCGGTCAGCACGGGCCCGGGCAGCTCCAGCCCGGCCAGGGACCAGGTGCCGGTGGCGATGTAGCCGAACCGCGGATCCGTCCCGTCCCCGGTCGCCGGTACGCCGACCACCGCGGAGGCGGTGTCATGGGAGCCGACCGCGATCACCGACACCGGGCCGGTCAGGCCGGTTTCGGCCAGGACGTGCGGAAGCAGTTCCCCCGCGGGGTCGCCGGGCCGGCGCAGCGGTGGGAAGAGACCGAGGTCGATGTCGAGTGCGTCGGCCACCTCCCGCGACCAGTTCCGGGTGCGCGGGTCGATCAACTGGGTGGTGGAGGCGTTGGTCAGTTCGGTGCCGGCCTCACCGGTGAGCCAGTACGAGATCAGGTCCGGGATCAGCAGCACCTGCCGGGCGGCCGACCACGCGGCGCCTCCGCGCGCCGCCGTCAGCTGGTAGATCGTGTTGAACGGCAGGTGCTGCAGGCCGGTGGAGGCGTACAGCCGCTCGGGCGGCAGCACGGCCGCCACCTTCTCGGCGGTGCCCTCGACCCGGCCGTCCCGGTAGTGCACGGGATTGCCCAGCAGGACGCCGTCCGCGTCCAGCAGGCCGTGGTCCACCGCCCAGGAGTCGATCCCCACGCCGTCCAGCCACCCACCGGTGATCCGGCCCGCCTCCCGCAGACCGTCCAGGACCCCGCGGTACAGGGCGGGGATGTCCCAGTGGAGGGTGGGGCCCATCCGCACCGGGCGGTTGGGGAAGCGGTGCACCTCCCGCAGGTCCAGCCGGTCGGGCCCCACCCTCACCAGCATCACCCGACCGCTGGACGCCCCGAGGTCCACGGCGGCGAAGGCCCCGCCCCGGGGGGACCCGGGGCGGGGGCCGACGGTCGCGCCGCTCATCGCAGGAAGGCCGCGGCGACGCCCGCGTCGACCGGGATGTGCAGGCCGGTGGTGTGCGACAGGTCGCCGGCGGTCAGCGTGTACACCGCCGCCGCCACGTGCTCGGGCAGCACCTCGCGCTTGAGGAGGGTCCGCTGTGCGTAGAACTCGCCCAGTTTCTCCTCCTCCACGCCGTACACCGCGGCCCGCTTCGCGCCCCACCCGGCGGCGAAGATGCCGGAACCGCGCACCACCCCGTCGGGGTTGACGCCGTTGACCCGGATGCCGTGCTCCCCGAGTTCGGCGGCGAGCAGCCGCACCTGGTGGGCCTGGTCGGCCTTGGTGGCGCCGTAGGCGATGTTGTTGGGGCCTGCGAAGACACCGTTCTTGGAGACGATGTAGACGATGTCGCCGCCCATGGCCTGGGCGATCATCATCCGGGCCGCCTCGCGGGAGACCAGGAACGAGCCGCGCGCCATGATCCGGTGCTGCAGGTCCCAGTCGGCCGCGGTGGTCTCGGTCAACGGCTTGGAGACGGAGATGCCCGCGTTGTTCACCACCAGGTCGATGCCGCCGAAGGCCAGCGCGCCGACCGCGAACGCCTCGGCGATCGCCTCCTCCGAGGTGACGTCGGTGGCCACCGCGACGGCGCGGTCCGGGCCGCCCAACTCCCGGGCCACCTCCGCGGAGCGTTCGGCGTCCAGGTCGGCGACCACCACGCAGGC
This sequence comes from Streptomyces alkaliphilus, assembly GCF_014141535.1. Lineage (GTDB taxonomy): Bacteria > Actinomycetota > Actinomycetes > Streptomycetales > Streptomycetaceae > Streptomyces > Streptomyces alkaliphilus. Next base: position 7,711 of record NZ_VKHT01000029.1, read on the forward strand.
GCCCTCGGCGGCGAGCCGGCGGGCGGTGGCCAGGCCGATGCCGGAGGCCGCGCCGGTGACCAGCGCCACCCGGGTCGCCAGCGGCTTGGGCTTCGGCATCCGCCGCAGCTTGGCCTCCTCCAGCTCCCAGTACTCGATCCGGAACTTCTCGGACTCCTCGATGGGGGCGTACCGGGAGATCGCCTCGGCGCCGCGCATGACGTTGATGGCGTTGACGTAGAACTCGCCGGCCACCCTGGCGGTCTGCTTGTCCTTGCCGAAGGAGAACATCCCGACCCCGGGGACCAGCACGATGGCCGGGTCGGCGCCCCGCATGGCGGGGGAGCCGGGGGTGGCGTGCCGCTCGTAGTAGGCGCGGTACTCCTCGCGGTACTCCGCGTGCAGTTCCCGCAGCCGCTCCACCACCCGCTCGATCGGGGCGTCGGCCGGCAGGTCGAGGACCATCGGGCGGACCTTGGTGCGCAGGAAGTGGTCGGGGCAGGAGGTGCCCAGGGCCGCCAGCCGGGGGTGTTCGGCGCGGGCGAGGAAGTCCAGCACCGCCTCGCCGTCGGTGAAGTGCCCCAACTGCGGGCGGTCGGTGGAGGCCAGGCCCCGGATCACGGGGGCGAGGGCAGCGGCACGGGCCCGCCGCTCCTCCTCCGGCAGCGGTGTCCACTGCGGGCGCACCGCCCCGAAGGGCTCGGGCCGACCCCGCTCGCGGATGAAGCGCTCGGCGGTGCGGATGATGTCCAGGGAGTTGCGCTCGCACTCCTCGGAGGTGTCTCCCCAGGCGGTGATGCCGTGGCCGCCCAGGACACAGCCGATCGCCCGCGGGTTGGACTCCTTGACGGCGGCGATGTCCAGCCCGAGTTGGAAGCCGGGGCGGCGCCAGGGCACCCACACCACCCGGTCGCCGAAGCACTCGGCGGTCAACTTCTCCCCGTCGGCGGCACAGGCCAGCGCGATGCCGGAGTCGGGGTGCAGGTGGTCCACGTGCGCCGCCTCCACCAGACCGTGCATGGCGGTGTCGATGGAGGGCGCGGCGCCCCCCTTGCCGTGCAGGCAGTAGTCGAAGGCGGCGACCATCCCGTCCTCGTGGTCCACGCCCGGGTAGACCCCGGTCAGGGCGCGCAGGCGGTCCAGCCGCAGTGCGGCCAGACCCCCCTCGGTGAGGGTGCCCAGGTCGCCCCCGGAGCCCTTGACCCACATCAGGTCGATGTCGGCGCCGGTGACCGGGTCGGTCGCGGTGCCCTTGGCGGAGGTGTTGCCACCCGCGTAGTTGGTGTTGCGCGGATCGGCTCCGAGCCGGTGCGAGCGCTCCAACAGCTCGGCTACCGGCCGGGGCGTGGCGTCCGTCATCTTCTCCCTGCTTCCTGGCTTCCTGTACTGCGGGTGCGGGTGCTCGGGGGCCGGACCCCGGCGGGGTCAGGCGCCCCAGCCGGCCTGTTCGCCGCCCCGACGCTCGGCGACGATGCGCTCGGCCCAGCCGGAGCGCCGGTAGGCGGCGATGGGGTCGGGGTCCAGTCCCCGTTCCTCGCGCAACTCGGCCAGCAAAGGCCGCACGTCGGTGTTGTAGGCGTCCATCAGGACCGCGTTGGCACCCAGGACGTCACCGGTCGACTGAGCGGCGGACAGTGCCTCCCGGTCCACCAGCAGGGCCTTGGCGGTGGCCTCCTGGACGTTCATCACCGAGCGGATGATCGCGGGGATCTTGGGCTCGATGTTGTGGCACTGATCCAGCATGAAGGCGACGTCGGGCACGAACCCCCCGCCCCCGATGACCTCGTGCATGATGCGGAACAGTTGGAAGGGGTCGGCTGCCCCCACCATCAGGTCGTCGTCGGCGTAGAAGCGGGAGTTGAAGTCGAAGCCGCCGAGTTTCCCCTCGCGCAGCAGGACCGCCACGATGAACTCGATGTTGGTGCCCGGCGCGTGGTGGCCGGTGTCCACCACGACCTGCGCCCGCTCGCCCAATCGCAGGCAGTGCGCGTACGCGGTGCCCCAGTCCGGCACGTCGGTGGTGTAGAAGGCCGGCTCGAAGAACTTGTACTCCAGGAGCATCCGCTGCTCCGCGCCCAGGCGCCCGTACACGGCCGTCAGTGCCTCGGCGAGGCGGTCCTGACGCGCGCGGATGTCGTCCTGGCCGGGGTAGTTGGTGCCGTCGGCGAACCACAGCTTCAGGTCCCGCGAGCCGGTGGCGTCCATGATGTCCACGCACTCGAGCAGGTGGTCCAGGGCCTTGCGACGCACCCGGGGGTCGGGGTGGCAGACGCTGCCCAGACGGTAGTCGTCGTCCTGGAAGACGTTGGAGTTGATCGTTCCCAGCCGCAACCCCAGGTCCTTGGCGAAGGTCGCCAGGGCCGCGTAGTCGTCGACCCGGTCCCAGGGGATGTGCAGGGCCACGGAGGGGGCGGCGCCGGTCAGTTCGTGCACCCGCGCGGCGTCCTCCAGCTTCTCCCGCGGGGTGCGCGGGACGCCCTCCCGGGCGAACACCTTGAACCGGGTGCCGGAGTTTCCGTAGGCCCATGAGGGGGTCTCGATGGCCTGGGTGGCGAGGGCCGCCTTGACGGCGGAGGAGGCGGTCATGCGATCAGGGCTCCCGGGGTGCTGGACACCGCTATGAATCGTTTCACTAGCTCGAAGCTAAGAGGGGGTCGGGAGTCGTGTCAAGACGCCGGTGGGCATCGGCCGGGAAGTGGGCGTCGGTAATCATCGGAATGGCCGTGAACAGCCGATCTTGACGCGCTGTGATGGCCCGGCTAGCTTGCGTCCCCGATGGATGAAACCTTTCATGAAGGAGCGGCGCCGTGCGGCGGATCTGCTTTCTGCTCAAGGTCCGGGCGGACCGCCTGGAGGAGTACCGGGCGCGCCACGCCGACGTGTGGCCCGAGATGCGCCGCGCGCTGAGCGAGACCGGCTGGCACAACTACTCCCTCTTCCTGCGTGAGGACGGCCTGCTCGTGGGCTACCTGGAGACCGAGGACTTCGATGCCGCCCGGGAGGCGATGGCCCGCACCGGGGTCAACGCCCGCTGGCAGGCCGAGATGGCGGAGTTCTTCGAGGAGCTCGACGGGGTCGGCCCCGATGAGGCGATGCGGCCGCTCACCGAGGTCTTCCATCTGGATTGACCACCCTCCGGGCGCGGGTCCGGGAGCCCACGGCTCCCGGGAACGAACCGATAACAACCCTTCCGATCGTGTTCGAACGGCGCAGGGCTGTCCGTTCGTGATCATTCGCGGCTCCGGGGCGCGACTCGGGGATCGCCCGGTGTCCTCACGCCCCCCGGCCGCCTACCATGTCCCGGCGGCGGAGACCCGGCGGCGGAAGCCGGGGGTGACCGGCGGGGCACGACGAGAGAACGGAACGGGGACGATGACGCACACGGTCGGGATCAAGGAGGTCGCCCGACGGGCCGGCGTGTCGGTGGGCACGGTCTCCAACGTCATCAACCGCCCCCACATGGTCGCCGAGGACACCCGCCGTCGGGTTCGTGCCGCCATCAACGAACTCGGCTACGTGCGCAGCGAGTCGGCCCGGCAGTTGCGGGCCGGTCGCAGTCGTATCATCGCCCTGCTCGTCCTCGACATGGCCAACCCCTTCTTCGTCGACGTGGCGATGGGGGCCGAGCGGGTCGCGCGCGCCTCCGGGCTGGGCGTCATGCTCTGCAACAGCGCCCAGAGCGTCTCCGAGGAGACCGATTACCTCTCTCTCTTCGCCGAGCAGCGGGTGCGCGGGGTCCTGGTCACCCCCGCGGACATGACCGGCCGCAACCTCACCGCCTTCCGCCGACACAACATCCCCTTCGTCCTGGTGGACCGGGTGCTGCCCAGCGCCGAGGGTTGCTCGGTCTCGGTGGACGACGTACGCGGCGGCGCCCTGGCCGTTCGCCACCTGCTGGCCGAGGGGCACGAGCGGATCACCTATGTCAGCGGGCCGATGTCCCTGCAGCAGTGCCGTGACCGTCTCTCCGGCGCCCTGCTCGCGCTCGAGGAGGCGGGGTGCGGCCCGGAGGACCTGCGCCACCTGGAGGCCGAGCGCCTCGACGTCGCCGCCGGACGGGACGCCGGTGCCCGACTGCTGGGCGTCAACCCCCGCCCCGGGGCGGTCTTCTGCGCCAACGACCTGCTCGCCCTGGGCGTCCTCCAGGCCTTCTTCGCGGCCGGGGTACGGGTGCCCGAGGACGTGGCGATGGTCGGTTACGACGACATCGAGTTCGCCGCCGCGGCGGCGGTACCGCTGACCTCGGTCCGGCAGCCCGCCGGCCGGATGGGGCGCGAGGCCGCCGAACTTCTGCTCCAGGAGACGGGGGATGACGCGGCCCGCCACCGGCACCGGCGCATCGTGCTGGAACCCGAACTGATCGTTCGCGAATCGAGCCTCGGTCCGCGCGCCGGCCGTCGATGACCGCCCTCCCGGGGGATCATCGGGATCACGGACCGGCGCGGGCCCCGGGGGCCGGGGCGGAGAGGAGCGGGCGATGACGGACGGACTGCGCAGCCGGGAACTGCGGGTGACCACCGGTGGGCGGGAGGCCGTTCACGACCTCACCGGGGAGTGTGTCGCCTTCCTGGCGCAGGAGGCGGCCGGCGCGGACGGCCTGCTCAACGTCTTCGTGCCACACGCCACCGCCGGCATCGCGATCCTGGAGACCGGGGCCGGCAGCGACGAGGACCTCCTCGCCGCGCTGCGGGACCTGCTGCCGGCGGACGATCGCTGGCGCCATCGACACGGTAGTCCCGGCCACGGTCGCGACCACGTGCTGCCGGCACTGGTCCCGCCCCACGCCACCCTGCCGGTGATGGACGGCCGCATGGCGTTGGGCACCTGGCAGAGCATCTGCCTGGTGGACACCAATCGCGACAACCCGGACCGCCGGGTGCGGTTGAGCTTCCTGGGGTGACGGGGCCAGGACCGTCGGGGCGTTGTCGCGGCGACGCTCCTGGCGTTCGGGCGCCGGCCCGGGAGAGAGGCGCGGTACCGGCGAGGACGAGGTGGAACGGCCGCACGAGGGCTGTGACAAGTGCCCGGTCGGGGTATAACGGCCGTCCCGGGTCGAGGCGGCGACAACCTCGCCGGTGCGGCAGCGGGAGGATGTGCCGACGGCAGCCGAGGCCATCGCCGGGCACGTTATCGCCCGGGCCCATGACCGGGAGGTGTCCGGCGCCGCTGATCCGATGACCCGTCCGAGGCCCGGTGTGTGGCCGCGCGATGGGCGTGCCGCCCACGCCGGGATCGTCGCGGCGGTCGATCGGCTGCGCCGTAACGTTGTCGACTGCCTGGACACCGGCCACGGATGCGTGATGAGAGGAGGCTCCTCGTCGCTCATGGGCCCGCAGGAGGGGAGTCGAGCCGGCCCCGAGGGCTCAACCGGCGGGCTTCGCCATCGTGACCGTGAAGCCTGTCCCCGACGGGCTGCGGACCGAGTGGCCCCGCTGCTGCCGGCACGACTCGCGCGACGATGTCGCCGGCCCGGGCGGCTCCCCCCGCGGGACCGCTCGCACACCCGGGCGGTGCTCACGCAGAGGGGAGCGTCGCCTGATCCACATCACGGACGACGGTGACCCGGCCGCCGTCGCCGGGGTCGGGATCGGGCAGGATCGTCTCCGGGTCGACGAGATGGACCTCGTGGCCGTCCAGCGTCAGCCGGCGCACGACTTCCAGCACCATCCGCCGTGCCACGTCGTCGATCACGTGGACGCGTGTGAGGTCGATGGCCACCCGGGTCTCCGGGGGAGCGGTCTCCAGGATCTCCCGGACCACGCGCTCGGCTCCCGCGAAGTCGATACCACCCTGGAGTTCCAGGACGCGGAGCGCGTCCGGTCCGCTGCCGACGACGTGGTTCGACCGTACGGACGCCCGTCCGGCGGACGGCACCTCCATCGCGTGCAGGCCCATGTCCGAGGAGAATCGCTCGAACAGGGATACCCCGCGCACGCTGTTGCCGTGACGGTCCAGACGCGGTGAGAACGTGGCGATGCCGATACGTCCGGGAAGTGCCCCGATCAACCCCCCGGCCACCCCGCTCTTCGCGGGGATGCCGACCTGGGTCGCCCAGTCACCGGCCGCGTCGTACATCCCGCAGCTGAACATGACGCTGAGAACCTGGCGTACCACCGGTTCCGGCACCACCTGTTCACCCGAGAGCGGGTTCACGCCGCGATTGGCCAGCGTCGCCGCCATCATGGCCAGATCCCGCGTGGTGACGAGCACGGAGCACTGCAGGGTGTAGCCGTCGACGACGGCCCTCGCGTCCTCGATGAGGACGTCGTGGCTGCGCAGCATGTGCGCGATCGCGAGGTTGCGGTGCGCGTGTTCCATCTCTGACGCGTACACCTCCTCGTCCACCGCCAGTCGGCGACCGGCGAAGGCCGAGAGGCCGTGGATGACGCGCTCCACCCGTTCCGCCGGGCTGGAATTCTCCGCGCCGACCAGTGAGTGAACGGTGATGGCACCGGCGTTGATCATGGGATTGAGGGGGCGTCCGGTGCCGATTTCGAGGGAGATCTCGTTGAAGGCCTCTCCCGACGGCTCGACGCCGACCTTGGCGAGCACCGGGTCGAACCCCCGGTCGGCGAGGGCCAGCGCGTATGCGAACGGCTTGGAGATCGACTGGATGGTGAACGGGACATCGACGTCACCGGCGCCGTAGACCCGTCCGTCGACGGTGGCGAAGGCGGCGGCCAGCCGCTCGGGGTCAGCCGCCGCCAGCTCGGGGATGTAGGCCGCCGGTTCTCCGGAGGAGTCCGGCTCCACATCTCCCAGTGCCTCGGTCAGATAATCGGGAATGATGGGGCGCATCCTCACCTCTCCGTTCGGGACACCGGCTTCCGGCGCGGGGGGCGTCCGGAGTCCGTGCGGCGTCCTGCCACTGGGGCACATACCCGACGCCTGTCGGTTGCGCGGTCAGGCTACCGACCGGGCCGTGCGGATCGAGCAGCCGCGGATCGCCGACCACCGCGGCCGTGTCCCGCAAGACCCGGACAACGCGAGCCGGCGCCCCACGGGGTGCCGGGCTCGACCTGTGCGCGCGATCCCTCATCCACGCCTTCGGCGTGACCGTGAAACCGATGTCCACGAGCTGTGCGAGCCGTGGCGTCACCGGGACGGTGGTCGCCACCCGGGGCGTCCGGGCGCCGAAGGCGGCCTCGCGTCGGGACCGCCCTCCCCGCCGATTTGTCTGTAGAGCCCATCGAATGCTTTCCTGTGCGTGTATCACCATATGGACGCGGAGGGGGCTCGGTGGGGTCGTACGGTACAGGGCCGCGGGAGGCGGTGCCGACCACGGTGCGACGGTGGTGGGCTCCCGACCCCGGGCGGGCGCGCCTGCGCGCCGGGCTGCGGGCGGTGCTCGGCACCGGTCTCGCGGTGACCACCGTCCTGCTCTCCGGCCTCGGCCTGGAAGCCGCCCTGCTGGGCGGCCTGGCGGCGATGCTGGCCCTCTTCACGGTCACCGACCCCGACGTGCGGCAGCAGGTCGGCACCACCGCCCTGCTCCCGCTCGCGGGGCTGCCGGTGCTCGTGATCGGGTGTTTCCTGCACGACCAACCGCTCGTCCGCTCGTCGGTGTTCCTCGGCGTGGTCTTCCTCGGCGTGTGGGCCCGCCGCTTCGGACCCCGGGGCAACGCCCTCGGCATCTTCGCGTTCATGATGCTCTTCGCGGTCCAGTTCCTCGGCGCCCCGCCCGCCGACCTGGTCCGCCTCGTCCCCGCCGTGCTGCTCGCCCTGGCCGGCGCGGCCCTCGTGCGATTCGTCCTGTGGTGCCGGGAACGGCGCACCCCGCCCC
>NZ_VKHT01000290.1 GCF_014141535.1 Streptomyces alkaliphilus
GGTCCGGACGGTCCGGGGCGGGTCGGACATCCCCGCACCGAAGCGCCGGATCCGTCGGCCCGAGCGGGCCCCGGCGTCCCGGAAGGCTTCGCGTGACCGGTGCGCCCCCCCGGGGCCGGCGCGTCCCGGGCCGGGGGCGGAGCGGATGACCATACTGTCGGACTTCTGGACGCGGCACACCTGTCCGAGTACCGTGCCGGGGCATGCGACGGGGACGGGGACGACCGGCTTCACCGTTCCGGTCGCCGGTCTCCCCGGGTAGGGGAGGACCACGCTCCACCGCCCCCGCCGGCTGCCCGCACGGGCGTACGACCCGTGCCGGGCGGCGGCTCCGTCTCCCCGAGCCCAGAAAGCATCCGGCATGAACGCACTCCCCCTGCTGCTGATCGGCCTGGCGACGTTCGCGGGCGGCTACCTCCTGTACTCGAAGTTCCTGGGCAGCCGGGTCTACAGGCTCGACCCGGCCTTCCGGACGCCCGCCCACGAGCAGCGGGACGGCGTGGACTACGTCCCGACCAACAAGTTCGTGCTGTGGGGCCACCACTTCACCTCGGTCGCGGGCGCGGCGCCGATCGTCGGTCCCGCGGTCGCCGTGATCTGGGGCTGGTTGCCCGCCTTCCTGTGGGTCACCATCGGCACGGTCTTCTTCGCGGGCATGCACGACCTGGGTGCCCTGTGGGCGTCGGCGCGCAACAAGGGCCGCTCGATGGGCACGCTCTCCGGGCGCTACATCGGCGACCGGGGCGCGAAGCTCTTCCTGGTCGTGATCTTCCTGTTGCTGCTGATGGTGGTCGCGGCCTTCGCGGTGGTCATCAAGAACCTGCTGATCTCCAGCCCCTCCGCGGTGATCCCCGCCTGGGGCGCGGTCGCGGTGGCGCTGCTGGTCGGCCAGGCGGTCTACCGCTACAGGGTGAGCCTCGGCGTGGTCACCGTGTTCGGCGTCGCGGCGCTCTACGGACTGATCCTCCTCGGTGACGCCTTCCCGGTGGAGCTGCCCGACCCGATCCTGGGCATGTCCCCGGCGACCTTCTGGATCCTCGCCCTCTTCGTCTACGCCGGTATCGCCTCCCTGCTGCCCGTGTGGGTGCTGCTCCAGCCGCGGGACTACATCAACGGCGTCCAGCTCTTCGTCGGACTCGGCATCCTGTTCGTCTCCGTACTGCTGAGCGCGCCCACGATCGTCGCCCCGGCCATCAACGACGCGGTTCCCGCGGGCACCCCGGACCTGCTGCCCCTGCTCTTCGTCACCATCGCCTGCGGCGCGATATCCGGCTTCCACGGCATGGTCTCCTCGGGCACCACCTCCAAGCAGTTGGACAAGGAGACCGACGCCCGTTTCGTCGGCTACTTCGGCGCGGTCGGCGAGGGCATGCTCGCACTCGGCGCGATCATCGCCGCCGTCGCGGGCTTCCGCACCCTGGCCGATTGGGAAGCCGTCTACACCGCCTTCGGCGAGGGCGGCGTCGGGGCGTTCGTCGCGGGTGGCGGGGAGATCGTCCACGGCGGACTCGGCCTGCCGGTCTCGCTGAGTTCCACGGTCCTGGCCACCATGGCGATCCTGTTCGCCGCCACCACCATGGACACCGGGGTGCGCCTGCTGCGCTTCGTGGTCCAGGAGGCCGGCGAGGCCGCGAAGGTGAGGATCGGCACCGGGGTCGGCACCCTCATCGCGGTGGGCGCGGGGATGGGACTCACCTTCAGCCAGGGCGCCGACGGCGCGGGCGGCCTCCGCATCTGGCCGCTGTTCGGCACCAGCAACCAGTTGCTGGCCTCCCTGACCCTCTCCATCATCGCGGTCATCCTGATCCGCAAGCGGCGCAACCCGACACCCGCGCTGGTGCCGCTCGCCATCGTGTTCGTGATGGCGTTCTGGGCCGCGCTCGCGCAGCTCGGTGACCTCTACGAGGCCCGGGACTGGCTGCTGCTGACCATCGACGTCGTCATCATCGTCGCCGCCCTGTGGGTCGCCCTCGAAGCGGTCACCGCGATGCGGCGGGCCTACCGGGAGCCGCCGGAGGACCCCGGCGCCGACACCACGGAGAAAGTCGAGCTGAAGGGGTGAGACTCCCCCGTTGGTCCTCGTTCCGGGCCGGGCTGGAGGAGTTCTGTGCCGGTCCCTACCGGCGGACCCTCGCCCGCGCCCGGCGCGAGGAGGACGACCTCTTCCGGATGGTCGTTCTCGCGGAGGCACTGGGCGTGCCCGACCCGGCGGCCTACTACACCGTCGAGCTGATGCCCGTCGTCTACGAGGACTTCCACGCCTGGCACCGCCGGATGGGCATGGAGCGCTCGCCCCTGGAGCACGTCGGATGCTGCTAGATCTCCTCACCCCGCACCGGGTCGTCTTCGTCGGCGGCAAGGGCGGCGTCGGCAAGACGTCCGTCGCCGCCGCGCTCGCCCTCGGCCGGGCCCGGGCGGGCGCCCGCGTGCTGCTGGTCTCCACCGACCCCGCCCACAACCTCGGACACCTCTGGGGCCGCCCCGTGGGCGACCGGCCCGTCCGCCTCATCGGTCCCGGGGACACCGTCGCCGGGACCGGGCCGGAGGGTCACGTCGACGGCCTGGAGATCGACCCGGAGCGCACGGTCGGGCAACACCTGTCCGCGGTCGCCGCGACGATGCGGCGCCTGCTTCCCGAGCGGATGCACGCACCGGCCGCCCGGCACCTGGAGCTGGCCCGGCAGGCGCCCGGCACCCACGAGTCGGCGGTGCTGGAGCGGATCGCCGAAGCGGTGGAGCTCGGGGCGGAGGCGTACGACCTGGTCGTCTTCGACACCGCCCCCTCCGGGCACACGTTGCGGTTGCTCGCGTTGCCCGAACAGCTCACCTCCTGGACCGAGGCCCTGCTCGCCAACCGCGAGCGGTCCGAGCGGTTCGGCGCCGCGGTACGCGGTCTCGGGGGTGGCGGGGAGATCGACCGCGACGCCGAACTGCGCCGCGTCCTGTCGCGCCGGCGCGACCGCTTCGCCCGGCTGCGGGAGGTGGTGACGGACCCGGCGCGGACCGGGTTCGTGATCGTGCTGACCGCCGAACCGCTCCCGATCGCCGAGACCGTGGAGGTGCACGAGAAGCTCACCGGCCTCGGCGTCGAGGTGACCGCCCTGGTCGCCAATCGCCGTTCCCCGGCGGACGCCGGTGACCTGCTCGCCCGACGCCGGGACCGGGAGGACGAGCACCTCCTCCGGCTGCGCCGGCGGATCCCGGACCCGCCACTGCTCGACGTGCCGCTGCTGCCGGGGGACCTGGTGGGCCTGGAGGCGCTCGCCGCCCTGGCCGACCGGCTCGGGCCCTCCCCTGCCTGAGGCCCGGCCCCCACCACCCGGCGACGGGCCGACCACGTTCTCTCCCGGACGGTCCTGTCCCGGGCAGTCCTGTCCCGGCAGGCACTCTCTCAGGCGGAGTCGCGGACCACCAACTCGGTGGGCAGGATGACCGCCGAGGGCTCCTCGCCCGCCATCCGGCCCATCAGCACCCGCACCATCTCGGTGCTGATGCGCGCCCAGGGCTGACGGATGGTGGTCAGTTCCGGTCGGGAGCCGACAGCGGCGGGGGAGTCGTCGAATCCGCCCACCGCCACGTCCTCCGGAACCCGGCGGCCCGCCCGCTCCAGGGCGGCCAGGGCGCCGCGCGCCATCAGGTCGGAGGCGACGAAGACCGCGTCCAGATCCGGCCGGCGGGCCAGTAGTTCGGTGACGGCCCGCTCCCCGCTGTCCCTGCTGTAGTCGCCGATGGCGATCAGCCCCTCGTCCGCCGGGACACCGGAGGCGGCGAGCACCTCCCGGTACCCCAGCAGACGGTCCACGCCCCCGGGGGTGTCCTGCGGACCGGCCACGGTGGCGATCCGTCGTCGTCCGGTGTCCAGCAGGTGACGCACCATGACCCGGGCGCCCTCCCGGTCGTCGGCCGCCACATGGGCCCCGGGCACCGCGCCCCCCGCCCCGATCGCGGGCTTGCCGCAGGCCACCACGGGTATCCCGGCCTCGGCGAGTTGTCCGGCCACCGGATCGCCGGTGTGGCTGGAGACCAGCAGCACCCCGTCCACGTGACCGGCGCCGATGTACCGGGTGATCCGCAGTTGCTCCTCGGGAGTGCCCGCGATCATCAGCAGCAGGGGGATGTCGTGCTCGGCCAGCGCCCGGGTGCAACCGCGCAGCAGGACGTTGAAGTTGGGGTCCTCGAAGAACCGCTCCTGCGGCTCGGTCAACAGGAACGCCACCGAACCCGAACGCCCGGTGATCAGCGACCGGGCGTGCCGGTTGACCACGTATCCGGTGCTGTGGATGGCGGACCGCACGGCCTCCGCGGCCTCGGCGGAGACGTGGTGCCCGCCGTTGAGGAAGCGGGACACCGTGCCCCGGGAGACCCCCGCCACCCGGGCCACGTCGTGGATGGTCGGGACCCGGCGTCTCTCCCCGGTTCGTCCCTCGGCCCGCGCCGTGGTTCGCGCCGTCGGACGTGTCGCGTCGGTACTCCGTGTCCCGCCCATCGCTGCCTCCCCGTTCGGCGTGCTCACGACTTTACGGCGCCCGAGAGCAGGTCCAGACTCCAGAACCGCTGGATCACCAGGAACAGGGCGATCAGCGGCAGGATCGCCAGCAACGACCCCGTGATGACCAGGGTGTACAGCGCCGGGGCACTGGCCCCCTGGTTGAGGAGGGTGAACAACCCCAGCGTGATGGGGAACCTCTCGTCGTCGCTGAGCATGATGTACGGCAGCAGGAAGTTGTTCCAGATCGCCACGAACTGGAACAGGAAGACCGTCACCAGGCCGGGCAGCATCATCGGCAGACCGATCGAGCGGAAGACGCGCCACTCGCCGGCGCCGTCGATCCGCCCCGACTCCACGACGTCACGCGGCACCGCCGCCGCCGCGTAGATGCGCGCCAGATAGATGCCGTAGGGGGAGAGGATCACCGGCAGCAGCACCGACCAGCGGGTGCCCGCCAGGCCGACCTGCGCCATCAGCAGGTACTGCGGGACCGCCAGGATCACCGGGGGCATCAACACACCCGCCAACAGGATGTTGAAGATCGACTCCCGCCCGCGGAAGCGGTACATCGCCAGCGCGTATCCGGCGAAGGCCGAGACGGCGGTGGAGAGCAGGGCGCCCACCCCGGCGTACAGGGCGGAGTTCGCCATCCAGGTCCAGTAGACGCCGTCCCGGTAGGCCGACAGATCGGAGATGTTCTCCCACAGTCCGGTGCCGGGCAGGAAGGTGAAGGTGGAGAACAGCTCCCGGCCCGCCTTGGTGGAGGCGATCAGCACCCAGGCGACCGGGATCAGGCAGTACAGGGCACCCAGCAGCAGCACGGCGGTCGGCAGGAGCGCGATCCGGCGCGGACGGCGTCCGGCGGGCGGCCCGGCGGGGGCGGAACGGTCGCCGGACGGCGGGGTGCCGGCGG
>NZ_VKHT01000291.1 GCF_014141535.1 Streptomyces alkaliphilus
GGACGCCCCCGCAGCGGGCACCGCCCCCGGCCGGCTGCCGCCGGTGCGCCGCCCCTCCCCGACGCTGAGCCTGGCCTCCCTCCTCACCCGCCTGCGCTTCGGCCGGGTGCTCGCCCCGGTGTCCGCCGTCGGCCGACACCCCCGGGTCCTGCGCACCCTCTACCGACTGGAGACCGGCGCGCAGCGGTGGAACTCCCTGGACCCCGCGCTGAAGCACCTCGCCGTGATGGCCGCCGCCGTCCGGATCAACTGCTCCTGGTGCCTGGACTTCGGCCACTGGCACGCCGAACGCCTCGGCCTGCCCATGGAGAAGATCCGGCACGTCCCGGTGTGGCGGGAACACCGTCGGCTCTTCTCCCACCGCGAGACGCTGGTCCTCGAATACGCCGAGGCGATGTGCGAGACTCCGCCACGGGTCGGCGACGGCCTGGTCGCCGCGCTCCGCGACGAACTGGGGGAGCGGGCCCTGGTGGAGCTGACCGCGATGATCTCGCTGGAGAACCTCCGCTCCCGCACCTACCTGGCGCTCGGCCTCACCTCGCAGGGTTTCTCGGCCGACTGCGCCGTCCCGCCGCTGCCCGTCCGGCGCGGCCCGAACCCCGAGGAGACGCCGTGAGCGGCCCCGTCACGGACCCCACCGCCGCGTTCGAGGAACGCCGGGGCATGCTCTTCGGCATCGCCTACCGGATGCTCGGCAGCGTCGCGGACGCCGAGGACATCCTCCAGGAGGCGTGGATCCGCTGGAACGCCGTGACCGAACCGGTGGCGGTGCCCTCCTCCTACCTGGCCCGGATCGTCACCAATCTCTCCCTCAACCGACTCGACTCGGCGGCCGTCCGCCGTGAGAGCTATCCGGGGCCGTGGCTGCCCGAGCCGATGGTGACCGTCCCCGACGCGGCCGAGGAGGCCGAGCGGGCGGACGAGGTCTCCTGGGCCCTGCTGGTGGTGTTGGAGACCCTCGGGCCGCTGGAGCGCGCGGTGTTCGTGCTGCGCGAGGCGTTCGGCTACCCGCACGCGGAGATCGCGCGGATGCTGGGGCGTTCGGAGGCGGCGGTGCGGCAGGTGGCCCGCCGGGCCCGGGCGCACGTGGAGGCCCGCCGGCCGCGCCGGGAGACCGATCCGGCCGAGCGCCGCCGGGTGACCGAGGAGTTCCTCGCGGCCTGCCTGGGCGGGGACATGGACGCGATGCTGCGGATGCTCGCCCCGGACGTGACGCTCTGGAGCGATGGTGGGGGCCGGAGGAGTGCCGCGCTGCGCCCGATCCACGGTGCCGATCGGGTCGCCCGCTGGCTGCTCGGCGTCGCCCGCCGGGAAGCGGACGCGGCCGTGCACCCGGTCCTGGTCGGTGGCCGTCCCGGTTTGCTGATGACGATCTCGGGTGAGGTGGACACCGTCGCCGCCATGGAGGTCGAGGAGGGGCGGATCACCGCGCTCCACCTGCTCCGAAACCCGGAGAAACTGCGACACGTGGCACGAACCCCCTGGTGAGAGGGGTGGGAGCGAAAAGTTCCCGGCAACGGAAAAATTCCGGAATCCGGGTGAGTGACAGGAGCATGACCGGGTAGGCGGCGATTACGCAGGAAGAAGACAACCGGGAGAAAGAAGACAAAATGCCTTGGCTGATCGTTCTGCTCCTCGTGCTGCTCCTGTTCGGTGGCGGCTTCTTGCTCGAGGCACTGTGGTGGGTGGCCGTGATCGCCTTGGTCGTGTGGGCTCTCGGCTTCGTTCTGCGGAGCACCAACTCCACCGGCGGGCGTGGTACGTGGTATCGATGGTGACGGGCCGCTGAAGCGGCCCCCGGAGCGCAACGGCGGCCCCACCGATCGGTGGGAGCCGCCGTTCCGCGTTTCCGCAGGTCGTGCCCGGTGTGGCTTTTAGCCACACCGGGCACGACCTGCTGTTATGACTGTGTGTGATGGGTTTCGGAGGATGCGGGATCGACCTGCTCCGGTGTCCCCGGCCCGTCGTTCGATTCCTCCCGCTCGGCCGCCTCCCGCTCCGCGTCCTCCATCGCCCGCCCCCGGACCACCGTCATCCCGGTGAGCAGGGACAGCATCACCACGGCCGCCACCGCGAACACCGCGCGCAGCCCCCACACCTCCGCCACCAGCCCGCCGAGCAGCGCGCCCAACGGCCGGGTGCCCCACGCCACCAGCCGATAGGCGCTGTTGACCCGCCCCGGCAACCGGTCCGGGGTGATCCGCTGCCGCAGCGAGACCATGACGACGTTCGACGCCACGACCCCCACGCCGCCCAGGACGAACGCCGCCCCGATGAGGAACGGGTTCGTGGTCAGCGCCGGGGTGCCGACCATCAGCGCGCCGGTGAGCACACTGCCGAAGATCAGCACCACCCGGCCGAACCGCCGTTCCATCCCCTCCACCAGGAACGAGCCGACCACGCTGCCGCCCGCCATCGTCGCCAGCAGCACACCGAACGCCGGCTCCGAGAGCCCCATCGGGGACCCCGGCCCCACCGCGAACAGCACGATGATCGCCATCACCGCGCTGGACGCCAGGTTGAACCCGCCGGTCATCATGGCGAACGTGCGCAACAGCCGGTTCCCCCACGCGAAGCGCAGCCCCTCGGCGATCTCCGTGCCCACCGTCGCGATCCGCCGCTTCCGTACGGTCCGCCGCCCGTCGCCGGCCCGACCCGGCTCCGGTTCCGGCTTCGCTCCCGCCCCGGGGTCCGCCGTCCCGGCCCGGAAAGATCCCCGCATCGGCCACAGCACCACCACCGCGACCAGCCACAAGACCCCCGGCGCCGCGAAGGCGGCGATCACCCCGGCCGCCACGAGGAACCCGGACAACGGCGGCCCGACGAACTCGTTGGCGCTCAACTCCACCGCGTACAGGCGCCCGTTGGCCCGGCTGAGCTGGTCCCGTCGCACCACGCGCGGCAGGATCGACTGCGCGGCGGTGTCGTACACCGTCTCCGCCGTGCCCAGGCCCAGCGCCACCGCGTACAGCGCCCAGATCGAGTCCACCCCGAGGGGCTCGTGTTGGCCTTCCAACGGGTGGAGAACCATCGGCCACCCCGGTGGGCGGACCCCGCTCGGCCCCAGCAGTTCCACCTCGATCCGGAGGTGGCGGACCTGGACCGGGCGCAGGAGGAGGTCCTCGCTCTGGGCGCCTCACTGCTCGATGAGAGCGACGAACAGCGGAGTTGGCGCGTCTTCGCGGACCCGGCGGGCCACCGGTTCTGCCTCGTTCGGCATTGATGGCGGACAGCGCGGGGCGGCATCCCGGACATGGAGAACAGGCACCGCCACCGGACGCGGGGGCTGCTTTCGCGATGAGCCCCTACGGGGCGAGGAGGAAGTACCGACGCGCTCGCCGTCGTTGTGCGGAGTGGTTTGAGACGTGAAGCATCCGGCTCGGCGGACGGACCCGTGGTGAGAACTGTCCGACCGCAGGCTTCACGTCGCCGCAGTGGGTGGGGCATCCACTTTCCCACCTCACCCGCAGGGGCAGCTCAACTCCGGATGTGAAAGCCCGTTTCCTCGGCAACATCTCACTCGGTGGCTACCCTTAGAAAATCCCGGACATCGGCGGCCAGGTGGCGCATGTCCTCGCCGGCCGGGTGAACGGTGGTGCAGGAGAAGTCCCACGGGCGCTCGATGTCCGTTCCGGACAGCGTCCACGTCAGGTGGACGCGGCCCCGGGAGCGGTGTTCCGCCGAGACACGCAGCGAGTGGTCCGGCGACTTCCATACCCGGGAACCCTTCCAGCCCCGGAAGTCCTCGGAGAGGGAGGCGAGGAAGTCGCCGAGCCCATCCGTGACCCAGACGCTGACCGCGGTCTCCACCCGACCCCACTCGCCCCGGGCGGTGACCAGGAAGTCGAGCATGAGCTCATCATCGAAAGGGCGCACGGGCCGGGAGAGGGTGAGGGCGGCCGAGGGGGAGTCGAGGCTCCCCACCTTCAGGATCGGGCTACCGTCTGGGTCGTCCGTAAGCATTCGGGCAGCGTAGAAGCCGCCGAGGTGTGGAGGACAGCCGTTTTTCGGTGATCGGGCCGTGGGAATCCCCACGGGGCGGTCGGCTCCGTATGTCCGCCGTCAACCACCCCGCTCCGCCCCGAAAACCCGTCGCGCCCCTTGTCCGCCGTCGGCCAGACTGGCGGCATGTCACGGAGTGATCCCCCGGAGGTGCCGCTCACCGGCGGGAACGTCAGCGCGGGCGTGGTGCGCGTCGGGGACACCGTTCGCCGTCCCGCCGGGCCGTGGACACCGGCCGTGCACGCCCTTCTCCACCACCTGCACGCCGTCGGCTTCACCGCCGTGCCGCGCCCGCTCGGCATCGACGAGCGGGGACGGGAGGTGCTGACCTTCGCTCCCGGCGAGCCCGTGTGGCCCGACCGGTTCGCCCTCCTCGACCCGCCGGAGCGCCTGACCCGGATCGGCCGACTCATCCGCGCCTTCCACGACGCCGTGCGTGACTTCACGCCCCCGCCCGACGCCCGCTGGCAACGGCTCATCCCCGCCGAGGGCGAACCGGAGATCATCGCCCACCACGACCTCGCGCCGTGGAATCTCGTGGCCGACGGCGACGCGGCCTGGACGTTCATCGACTGGGACGCCGCCGCCCCCGGCACCCGCCTGTGGGACCTCGCCTACGCCGCCCACGGCTTCGTCCCGCTCTCCGCCGATGCCGCCCTGCGCGAGCGCGGCACGGGCCCCGACCACCGGTTGCGGACGCTGATCGACGCCTACGGCCTCGACGAGACCGAACGCCGCGCTCTGGTTCCGGGGTTGGCCCGCCGGGCCCGTTCGATGCACGACTTCCTGCGGGAGCGCGCCGCGCTCGGCGAACAGCCGTGGGCGCGCCTGTGGCGGGAGGGCCACGGCCAGGTGTGGTGGAACGACGCCGAATGGACCGAGCGGCACGAGGCCCGGTGGCTCCGGTCCCTCCTCGACTGAACGTCCACCCGGCGGCGGTCAGGAGTCGAGGACGGCGGCGATGCCCTCGATCTCCACGAGCTGGTCGTCGTAGCCGAGGACGGTGACGCCCATCAGGGTGCTGGGCACGTCGTGGTCGCCGAAGGCGTCCCGCACGACCTCCCAAGCGGCCACCAGGTCCTCCTGTCGGTTGGAGGCGACGAGCACCCGGGTGCTGATGACGTCCTCCAACGAGGCGCCGGCCGCCTCCAGCGCCACCCGCATGTTCTCCACGGCCTTCGCGGCCTGACCGGCGTAGTCCCCGACGGCGGCCGTCGAGCCGTCCTCGTTCAGCGGGCAGGCACCGGCGAGGAAGACGAGCCGGGCCTCGGGCGGGGCGGTGGCGGCGTAGGCGTACTCGGCGACATCGGACAGGGCGTTGGCTCGGATCAGCTTCACGGCACGGACCACGGTCTGGTCGGTCCCTTCATCGGCTTGTCGAGGGGTTGGGGGATGG
>NZ_VKHT01000292.1 GCF_014141535.1 Streptomyces alkaliphilus
GGGCACCCCGGTCACCGGCCGGTCGGGGCGGTGGCCTCGGAGAGGGCGCGGGCGAACTCCAGGGTCTGCCGGACGGTCTCCGGGCCGTCCCCCGCCTCGCTGATGCGCAGCGAGAGGTCATCGGCCGTGGTGGAGCCGGTGTAGCCGTGATCGGCCTCGCAGCCGGGATCGCCGCAACCGGCGGGCTCGAGGTCGATGCGCGAGACCGCGCCCCAGCCGATGGTGAGGACCACCTCGTGCGGCAGGGTGCCGGGGGTGTACGCCTCGGGGTCGGCGACGACCCGGCTGAGCACCACCGAGGAGATGCGATCCAACCGGACCGACTCGGTGGAGGTGGTCGCGTAGGGGGCCGGCGCGACGGGCTGGGCCGAGCCGGACCCCCGGCCGGAGGGATCGGGCGCGCCGGGGTCGGCGGGCTGCTCGTCGGTGTGGCTGACGACGAAACGGGTGGCGGTCAGCACCAGCACGGTGACGTGCCGACGGACCTCGTTGCTGTCGAAGGTCGTCTCCTGGTGCACCAGGTAGGAGACCACCGGCTCCCTGCCCACGGCCGACTCGACCGCGTCCGCCACGAGCGCCGGGTAGTAGCCGCTGCGCTCGATCGCCGCGCGCAGCCCCTGGGTGGTGGTACCGGTCTTCGCCATGCCGTCCATCCTAAGGGGAGGTACCGACGTCGACGCCCCCCGAGCGGGCCCGGTGCCGGGCCCGCCCGGGGAGTTTTCGCCGACTCACCAGGAGGCGAGCCGGCGCGGGCCGAGGTCGCTGCGCGGCGGGGCGGGCGCGACCCGCACGGAGGCGGAGAGCACGGCCACGCCCCGGGCGGAGACCACGACGGGTTCGAGGTCCACGGCGGAGACCTCGGGGTGGTCGTCCACCAGGCGACCGAGCCGCAGCAGGACGTCCTCCAGCGCGGCGGTGTCCACGGGCTGGGCACCGCGCCAGCCGAAGAGCATGGGAGCGGCCCGGATGGAACGGATCACCTCCGCGGCGGCCCGGTCGGTGAGGGGCAGCAGGGCGTGACCCAGATCACCGAGGAGTTCGGAGGCGGGGCCGGCCAGGCCGAAGGAGAGCACGGCGCCGATGGCCGGATCGACCACCGCGCGCACCACGGTGTCCACGCCGCGCGGGGCCATCGGCTGCACCACCTGGCGCAGTTCGGTCGGGCCGCCGAGGTCGGCGATCATCTCGGCGCGGGCCCTCAGCAGATCCTCCCCGGAGCCGAGGCCGAGCCGGATCCCGCCGAGGTCCGCGCGGTGGCGCAGGTGGGGGGCGGTGGTCTTCAACGCCACCGGGTAGCCCAGGCGCTCGGCGGCCTCGAGGGCCGCCTCCTCGGTGGGGGCGGGCAACGCGGGCAGGACACGGATGCCGTAGGCGGCCAGCAGCCGGTGGGCGGCCTCCTCGGTGAGGGCGACGCTGCGGACGGCCCCCGGCGATCCGGGGCCCCCGGCGGTGGCGGCGGCGACCCGCCCGCCGAGGGCCTCGGCGAGCACCGCGCCGGCGGCGGCCTCGTCCACGTCCTCGTACCGGGGCGCCTTCCCCGGGGTGGCGGCGGCACGTCGCCACCGGGCGTGCCGATCGGCGTGCGCCAGGGCGCGGACGGCGCGTTCGGCGGAGGGGTAGGCGGGGATGTCCCGGGCGTTGAGGGCCTCGGCCAGCCCCTCGATCGCCACGTGGGCGACGACGACGGGTTTGGTACCGACGGTCCCGGCGGGGGGTTCCTCGTCACCCCGCGGGTGTTCCCCGTCCTCGGGGGTCGCGTCCCGCAGGGCGGCGTGCAGGGCCTCGGTGAGGGCGTGTCCCCAGCTCTCGGAACCGACCCCACCCGAACCCGGCTCCCGCTCCCCCACCACCGGTACCGCGGTGACCACGACGGCGTCGGTCGCCGGGTCCGCGAGGGCCTCGGCAACCGCCCGCCGGTACGCGGCGGGTTCGGCGTCGGCGGGCAGCGACGGCGCCAGGCGCGGGATGAGGCCCTGGGCGCGACAGGCGTCGTGCACCACCAGACCCAGCGACTCCGCGTTGCCCACCACGGAGACCCGGGGGCCGGCGGGCAGCGGGCCGCGGGCGAGCAGCGAACCGGCGTCCACCATCTCCGTGACGGTGTCGGCCTCGATCACACCGGCCCGACCCAGCAGCGCCGAGACGGTGGTGTCGGGGGTGCGACCGGGGCCCAGTGCCGGCACGGCGTGGCCGGTGGGGACACTGCCGCCGCTGTGCCGACCGCCCCGCACGACGATCACCGGCCGCCCCGCGGCTGCGGCCCGGCGCACCAGGCGGGTGAACTTGCGCGGGTTGCCCAGGGACTCCAGGTACATCAGCACCACCCGGGTGTCCGGGTCGTCGTACCAGTACTGCAGGAGGTCGTTGCCGGAGACATCGGCCCGGTTGCCCGCCGAGACGAATCCGGTCAGACCGGCGCCGCGGCGTTCGAGTTCCTCCAGCGCGGCGATGCCGATCGCGGCGGACTGGGTGAACAGACCGATGGGACCGCGGCGGGGGAGGTAGGGGGCCAGGCTCGCGTTCATCCGCACGTCCGGCGCGGTGTTGAAGACGCCGAAGGCGTTGGGACCGATGATCCTCATGCCCAGGGAGCGTGCGTGGTGGACCAGTTCGCGCTGGCGGACCCGATCCGGGGCGCCGGCCATGACCACCAGCCCCTGGACCCCGTGCTCGCCGCACTCCTCGACCACGGCGGGGACCGCCCCGGTGGGCACGGCCAGGACGGCGAGGTCCACGGGCTCGGTGATGTCGGTGATCGAGCGGTGGGCGGGCGCCCCGCCGATCTCCATCGCCCCGCCGTCGGCGGGCAGCGCGTTGTTGACGGCGTACACGCGTCCCGTGAAGCCGGCGCGCAGCAGGTGCTCCAGAACGGTGCGGCCCGCGCCGCCGGGGCGGCGGCCCGCCCCGATGACGGCCACCGAGCGGGGGGCGAGCAACCGGCGCACCGACCGGCCCTCGGCTCGCTGCTCACGCGCCCGCATGACGTTCAAGGACGCCTCGGTGGGTTCCAGATCGAGCGTCAGGTGGACCGAGCCGTCCACGAAGCTGCGGCGCTGGGAGTATCCGGCGTCGGTGAACACCTTGATCATCTTGCTGTTGGCGGGCAACACCTCGGCGACGAAGCCCCGGATGTCGCGCTCCCGGGCACAGGCGGCGATGTGTTCCAACAGCGCGGAGGCCAGGCCCCGGCCGTGGTGGGCGTCCTCGACCAGGAAGGCCACCTCGGCACGGTCGGCGGGGGCGGAGGCGGGGTGTCCGTCGGCGTCGATCCGGTCGTAGCGCACGGTGGCGATGATCTCGTCGCCGACGGTGGCGGCCAGACCCACCCGGTCCACGTAATCGTGGTGGGTGAAGCGGTACACATCGCGGGCCGAGAGACGGGGGTAGGGGGCGAAGAAGCGGTAGTACTTCGACTCGTCGGAGACCCGCTCGTAGAAGTCCACCAGACGGCCCGCGTCGTCCTCGGTGATGGGCCGGATGTGGGCGGTGCCCCCGTCCCGGAGCACCACATCGGCTTCCCAATGGGTCGGGTACGGCTGCGGCGCGGACTCGGCGTCGGGGC
This sequence comes from Streptomyces alkaliphilus, assembly GCF_014141535.1. GTDB lineage: Bacteria > Actinomycetota > Actinomycetes > Streptomycetales > Streptomycetaceae > Streptomyces > Streptomyces alkaliphilus. The sequence goes on from NZ_VKHT01000292.1 coordinate 3,563, forward strand.
TCGGACCGGGGGCGACGGACGGCGGCATGCTGCCACCCTACGGCCGGATGGGCGGCCCGGGCAGCGGACGTACCGGGCCACGTCGAAGGACCTTCGGTCCATCGCCTCGACGCCGCGCGGGGGCCGGGGAGTCCGACGCTTCCGGGTGCCCCGGGTGCGCCGGTGTCGGACGCCCGGGGCAGGCTGGAGACCCGTGGATCGCCCCCGGGGACGCACGGCGTCGTCGACGGGCGGGCTCCGCGGGAAGCGGACCGGGTCCACGGGGGGCCCGGACCGGCAGCGTCCCCGACCCGAAGGGCTTGAACCATGACCATCGAGCGCCGTGTCACCGTCGGCTGGCCGGAGGGCCTGCACGCCCGTCCCGCCTCGATCTTCGTCCGGGCGGTCACCGGTGCGGGGATCCCGGTGACCATCGCCAAGGGTGACGGTCCGGCCGTCAACGCCGCCTCGATGCTGGCGGTGCTGGGACTGGGCGCCGAGGGGGGCGAGGAGGTCGTGCTGGCCTCCGACGCCGAGGGCGCGGAGGAGACGATGGGTCGGCTGGCGAAACTGGTCTCCGAAGGGCTGGAGGAGCTCCCCACCGCGGACTGATCACACGATGTCGGGGCCGGCAGGGGTCGGCCCCGACGTTCCCCGTGCACCGCCTCCGCGGGCCACCGGGCCACCGGATCGGACCTCGCCCCCGGCATCCGGGACGGTGTGGTCGGGGCGAGGAGATGTTCGTCCCGTGGTCCGGGAGTCGCGACACGGGTCGTTTTCCCCGGGGTGGGAATGGGGCGTCGGCGAGGGCGCCCGGCCGATTCGGAGCACGAATTCCCGGACCCGACCGGCGCGGGGGTCACCGAAACGGGCAGGGGAAATCAGCGGCGATTCGACCGACGAATCAACCGGCGGATCAACCGACGAATCAATCAGTGAACCGACACCGTGAATCCAGGTGTATACGACCCTCGTTAAATCCGCCCGCGCGCCGTGTTGACGGCAGGTTTCGGAGTTCTCACCGCGCCCTGGCGCGGGGGCCTGCGCACCGGCGCGGAGCGTTCGAGTTGGGCCACCGTCAGGGCGCGCGCGCGCTCGGCGTCCCCGCGGGCTATCGCGTCCACCAGCGCTCCCCGCTCCTGCCACAGGGGCACCGCCCGTGACACCGGCTCCGCCGCGTAGAGCCAGGTGACCTTGCGGCGCAGCTGCACCAGCATCGACGTCAGGCCGGGACTGCAGGTGGCCCGGGCCACCGTCTCGTGGAACCAGTCGTCCAGTGAACGGAGGTCGGCCTCCTGGCCCTGACCGGCACGTTGTCGCCCCAAGCGCACCAGTCCGCGCAGCACCTTCAGGTGGGCCTCGGTGCGGCGCTGGGCGGCACGGGCCGCGCCCAGGGGCTCCAGCAGGCCGCGGATGTCCAGCAGGTCGGCGGCCTCACGTTCGCCGACCTGCGCCACGCAGGCCCCCGCGTGGCGTCGGGAGACCACGAAGCCCTCCGATTCCAGGGTGCGCAGTGCCTCGCGCACCGGCACCCGGGAGACCCCGTAACGGTGTGCCAGCTGCTCCTCCGCGAGTCGGACGCCCGGCGGCAGCACTCCGTCGATGATGTCGTCACGGATCGCCGTGCATACCGTGTGCGCGGAGATACGCATGAAGAGCTCCCACTGATAACGGTGCCGGCCCCGTGGCACCCCGCCATATTCATGCCGGGCCCTGCCCGAACTGTATGGCAAAAACCCCGTGGTGCCGATAGGGCCCCTTGTGGAGGATCCGCTTTCGGCCTCCGGGAAGGGATATCGGGCGGATACCGGGGCGCCCTCGGGAACGGTGTGGGAGAACGGGCGCGGGACCGGGAC
>NZ_VKHT01000293.1 GCF_014141535.1 Streptomyces alkaliphilus
CTACACTGGCCGCCTCGGCGGCAGCGTAAGATGTGTATAAGAGCCAGGCCCTCCACCGCCCCGCGCCCGCCGATCGTGAGCCGCGCCCAGTGGGGCGCCGACGAGGCGGCGACCCCGCTGGAGGCCATCTACCTGCCGGACCCGGTGGTCAAGGCGGTGGTCGTGCACCACACCGCCGAGTCCAACGCCTACACCTGCGAGAACTCCGCCGCCGTGGTCCGGGGCATCTTCACCTACCACGTGAGGACCCTGGGCTGGCGCGACATCGGCTACAATTTCCTGGTCGACAAGTGCGGCACCATCCACGAGGGCCGCAAGGGCGGCGTGGACCGCCCGGTGTACGGGGCGCACGCCTACGGCTTCAACGACCAGACCACCGGCATCGCCGTCCTGGGCACCTACACCGACACCGCCGCGCCCACCGCCGTGCTCAACTCGGTGGCCCGGCTGTCGGCCTGGAAGCTCGGCCAGTACGGCGCCGACCCCACCGGCACGGTCGGCCTGGTCGCCGGCGCCGACGGCGTCAACCTCGCCGGGCAGCGCTGGAGCAAGGGCGCCGTGCGCACCCTGCCCCGCATCCACGGCCACCGTGACGGCTACAACACCCTGTGCCCGGGGGACCGGCTGTACGGGCAGTTGGCCACCATCCGCACCCTCGCCGGCGGGACGCCCAGCGCTCTCGGGCTGAACGGCGTCACCGGTACCACCGCCGTGGGCACCACCCACTACACGAGGAACTCCGCCACCATCGCCTGGAAGACCGGGACCCCCAGCCAACTGCTGACCCGCTTCGAGGTGCTGGTGGACGGGAAGGTCGCCGTCACCACGGCCGGCGACGCCCGCTCGGCCGCCGTCACCCTGACCCCCGGCACCCGCCAGGTCTCGGTGCGCGGCGTGCACCTGTCCGGGCGCACGGCCACCACCCCGGCCGTCACCGTCGTCGCCGACACCACGGCACCGACCTTCACCACCGCGCCGCGCCTGGCACTGCGTGCCGGCACGGTCAACACCGACGCGGTCCCCGTGCGGCTCACGTGGAAGGCGGCCGACGAGACCCGTCTCCAGTGGGTGCGGCTGCTTTCGCCGGTGGCGAGGTCCTACTCCGCGACCACGACCTCGGCCGACCTGACGGCGAAGTCCGGCTCCGCCTCCACCTGGCAGGTCCGGGCCCTGGACACCGCCGGGAACCAGCGCACGGTCTCCCCGTCGTTCACGCCGGTGATCCTCCAGGAGACGGCCGCCAAGCGAACCGGCACCTGGACCACCCGTTCCGACTCCCGCTACCTGGGCGGCAAGTCCCTCGCCTCGGGGACGAAGAACTCCTCGCTCACCTGGACCTTCACCGGCCGTTCGGCGGCGCTGGTGGTCTCCCGGGCCTCCGGTTCGGGGCAGGTGCGGGTGTACGTGGACGGCAAGCTCGCCAAGACGGTGGACCTGAAGTCCTCCACCGTCCGCTACCGTGACGCGATCTGGACGCAGAGCTGGACGAACAACGCCAAGCACACGGTGCGGATCGAGGTCGTCGGCACCTCGGGCCGGCCCACCATCACCGTGGACGCACTGACGTACGTCAAGTGATCGGGGCCGGCGGGCCGGATGAGCGGTCCGGGAACGACCGGGGGCCGGGTGCGTCGGCCTCAGGCCTCGGTGGTCTCTTCCCCACCGTTGGCGGAGGGCTCCTCGGCCTGGGCGGAGAGGATCTGGATGATGGTCTCCTCGCCGTCGATGGTCAGGACGGTGCCCTTGGGCAGCTTCACGTCCTTGGCGAGGATCTGGTCGCCGGCGGACAGACCCTGGACGGAGACGGTCACGCTCTCCGGCAGGTGGGTGGCCTCGGCCTCCACGCTCAGGGTGTTGTGGACGTGCTCGACCAGGAACTGGCCGGGGGCCAGGTCGCCCTCGGTGTGGATCGGGATCTCGACGGAGACCCGCTCGCCCTTCTTGACGACCAGCAGGTCCACGTGGACCAGGTTGGGGCGCAGCACCTCGCGCTGCACGGCCTTGGGGATCACCAGCTCCTCGCGGCCCTCGATGTCCAGGGTGATCAGGACGTTCGAGTTCTTCAGGGCCATCATCAGGTCGTAGCCCGGCAGGGTGACGTGCACCGGGTCGCCGCCGTGGCCGTAGATGACGGCGGGCACCCGGTTGGTGCGGCGGACGCGGCGGGACGCGCCCTTGCCGAACTCGCGGCGGATCTCGGCGCTGATCTTGACGTCGCTCATGGCGGCGCTCCTCGTGGGTCGGATCGCGTGCGCGATCGCGGGATGCGGTCTCTCCGGTCGGTCCCGGGGGCCCCGGCCGGGGTGTCACCCGGCCCCAACGGGCCTGCCGCACACCGCGCGCGGTCCGGCGGCCGGGGCCGCGCGGATCACCGCGATGAGGAGCGCGTCGATAACGGACAGCCGCCCGCCCGGTGCCGGTCCCGCGGATCGGCCCGAAGCGCGCACGGCCTCCCTCGCCGAGCAACGCGCACAGCGTACCCGGCGGGGAGACCGTGGTCGAAATCGGACGGTGCCGGCCCCGTTCCTCCGGGGCCGGCACCGCCGGGGGATCAGGCGTCGCCCTCGAAGAGGCTGGTGACCGAGCCGTCCTCGAAGACCTCGCGGATCGCGCGGGCGATCGTGGGGGCCAGCGAGACGACGGTGACCTTGTCCAGGGACATCTCGCCGGGAGTGGGCAGCGAGTTGGTGAAGACGAACTCGCTGACCTTGGAGTTCTTCAGGCGGTCCGGGGCCGGCTCGGAGAGGATGCCGTGGGTGGCGGTGACGATCACGTCGGCCGCCCCGTTGGCGAACAGGGCGTCGGCCGCCGCGCAGATCGTGCCACCGGTGTCGATCATGTCGTCCACCAGCACGCACACCCGGTCGCGGACGTCACCGACGACCTCGTGCACCGACACCTGGTTGGCCACGTCCGGGTCGCGCCGCTTGTGCACGATGGCCAGGGGGGCGCCCAGCCGGTCGCACCAGCGGTCCGCCACCCGCACCCGACCGGCGTCGGGGGAGACGACGGTCAGCTTGTCGCGGTCCACCCGGCCCCCGATGTACTGGGTGAGCAGCGGCAGGGCGAACAGGTGGTCGACCGGGCCGTCGAAGTACCCCTGCACCTGGTCGGCGTGCAGGTCCACGCTCAGGATCCGGTCGGCGCCGGCGGTCTTGAGCAGGTCGGCCATCAGCCGGGCGGAGATGGGCTCCCGGCCCCGGTGCTTCTTGTCCTGGCGGGCGTAGCCGTAGAACGGGATCACGACCGAGATGCTGCGGGCCGAGGCCCGCTTCATCGCGTCGATCATGATCAGCTGTTCCATGATCCACTTGTTGATGGGGGTGGTGTGGCTCTGGATCAGGAAGCAGTCCGCGCCGCGGACCGATTCCTGGTACCGGACGTAGATCTCCCCGTTGGCGAAGTCCCGGGCCGTGGTCGGGACCAGTCCCACGCCCAGCTCGGCGGCGACCTCCTTGGCCAGCTCGGGGTGGGCGCGGCCGGAGAAGAGCATCATCTTCTTCTCACCGGTCGTCTTGATCCCGGTCACAGCAGATCTCCTTGGGTGATCGACGGTCGCTTGGGAATCGTCGGAAAGGCCCCGGACGGCCGTCTTTCGGCCACCCCGTGCGGGACCCCTCTTACGGTACGCCCCGGGCCGGCACCCCGTGCACCCGTCGGGCTTCCCAGAACCTCTCCGTTATCCCGTCACCCCGGCGTCACCGGAGGGCCCCTCGCCGGCCGCCTCGGCCGCCTTGGCGGCGGCGCTGCCGGGCCGCTTGCGGGCCACCCAGCCCTCGATGTTGCGCTGCTGTCCGCGGGCGACGGCCAACGAACCGGGCGGTACGTCACGGGTGATGACGGAGCCCGCGGCGGTGTAGGCGCCGTCCCCGATGGTCACCGGTGCCACGAACATGTTGTCCGAGCCGGTGCGGCAGTGCGAGCCGATGGTGGTGTGGTGCTTGTGCTGCCCGTCGTAGTTCACGAAGACGCTGGCCGCGCCGATGTTGGTGTGGTCGCCGATCGTGGCGTCCCCCACATATGTGAGATGCGGCACCTTGGTGCCCTCGCCCACGGTGGCGTTCTTGGTCTCCACGTAGGTGCCGATCTTCGCCGAGGCCCCCAGCCGGGTGCCCGGTCGCAGGTAGGCGTAGGGGCCGACGGTGGCGTCCCCGCCGATCTCCGCACCCACCGAGACGGTGTTGAGCACGGTCGCGCCCGGCCCGACGACGGTGTCGGTGAGGGTGGTGTGCGGGCCGACCTCGGCGCCGGCGCCGATCCGGGTGGCACCGCGCAGCTGGGTGCCCGGGTGGATCACGGCGTCCGGCTCGAATCCCACCGTCACGTCCACCCACACCGAGGCCGGATCCACGACGGTGACGCCGGCGAGCATGGCCCGCTCCAGCAGTCGGTCGTTGAGCATCCGCCGGGCGGCGGCGAGCTGCACGCGGTTGTTGATGCCGGAGATCTCCCGGTGGTCGGCGGCGCGGCAGGCGCCCACCCGGCGGCCCTCGGCGCGCAGGATGCCGAGCACGTCGGTGAGGTACTCCTCGCCCTGGCTGTTGTCGGTGGTGAGCCTCGCCAGGGCATCGGCGAGCGCCTCGGCGTCGAAGGCGAAGACACCGGAGTTGATCTCCCGGATCGCGCGCACCGCCTCGTCGGCGTCCTTGTGCTCGACGATCGCGGTCACCGAGCCGTCCTCCGCGCGCACGATCCGCCCGTAGCCGGTCGCGTCCGGCACCTCGGCGGTCAGCACGGTCACGGCGTTGCCCGCGTCGGCGTGCTCGGCGGCGAGCGAGGCGAGGGTCTCCCCGGTCAGCAGCGGGGTGTCACCGCAGGTCACCAGCACGGTGCCGGTGGGGGCGCCGCCCCGGGCGGTCAGCTCCTCCAGCGCCCGGCGCACGGCGTGGCCGGTACCCCGCTGCTCCTCCTGCACGGCGGTCAGCACGTCCGGGTCGAGGCCGGCGAGGTGCTCGGTCACCCGCTCGCGGGCGTGCCCCACGACCACGACCAGCCGCCCGGGGTCGGTGTGCCGGGCGGAGGCGACGACGTGGCCGAGGAGCGAGCGCCCGCAGATCTCGTGCAGGACCTTGGGCGTCGCGGACTTCATGCGGGTCCCCTCACCGGCGGCGAGGACGATGACGGCGGCCGGGCGCGTGGAGCTCAACTGATCGGGCCCTTCGTGCGGTGGTGCGTGGATGCGGACGGGACTTCGCACCCTACTCCCCGGGGGACGGGACGGTGTTCAGCCCGGCCGCCGGGACGTTCCCCGGCCGGCGGGGGCGCGGTCACCGGGACGCCGACCGGTGGCCCGGGGCTGCCCGGTACGTGTGTCGGGGCGCCGGGGCCCGGTGTCGCCGTCGCGGGGAGTCGGGGCGGGAGCCCTCTCCGCCGATTCCCCGGCCTCGGCGG
>NZ_VKHT01000294.1 GCF_014141535.1 Streptomyces alkaliphilus
GCGGAGGACATCACGGGCGGGGCTGCCAGTCCTCGATGTTCCACCAGGGGCCGGCACCCAGACCGTGGTCGTGCGGCTCCAGTTGGGTGGTGACGTTCTCCCACTCGTCGTTCATCACGTAGACGTGATCGATGTGGGTGAGGAAGGTGTAGCCGGGGTTGTCCCGCAGTTCCCGCTGCACGGCGTCGTAGGCCTCGCGGCGCTCCCCCTCGTCGGCGGTGCGACGCCCGATCTCGAGCTGCTCGTCGACGGCGGGGTTGGCGTAACGCGCCATGTTGTTCCAGCCGTCGCCGGCCAGTTCGGAATGGAGCAGACCGTACAGGTCGAAGTCCGGGTCGGTGGGGTTGCCGCCACCGTTGAGGACGGCGTGGTCGTCCATGGCCGGGGCGATGACCTCCCAACTCGCGGATTCGGCCGTGATGTCGATGCCGATCCCCCGGGCGTCGGAGACGTAGGCCAGGGCGTGCTCCTGGCGCAGGCGGTCACCGGAGGGGTAGTAGAGGGTGAAGGCGGCACGCTCCCCCTCGCGCTCACGGATGCCGTCTTCGCCGACCTCCCAGCCCGCCTCGTCGAGGATTCGCGCCGCCTCCTCCGGGTCCAGGGGCCGCTCGGTGCCCTCGGCGAACCAGGGGCTCGCGGTGGGCACGGGGCCGTGGGCGACGGCCCCGGCACCGTCGAGAACGGCCTCGACGATCGCCTCCCGGTCCACGGCGATGTCCAGCGCCCGTCGGATGGCGACGTCGCCGGTGACGGGGTGGCCGGTGGGCAGGGTCACGCCGCGGAAGTCCGCGCTCGCGGCGTTGATCACCACGCGCCCGGGCTCGTCGGCGAAGCCGGCCGCCAGGCGTGGCGGGAGGACCGCCGCGTCCAACTCGCCCGCCCGCAGGCGGGTGGCGCGGGCGTCGTCGTCGGGGACGACCGCCATGGTCAGGCGCTCCACGGCGGGCGCGTCGCCCCGGTACTCCGGATTGGCCTCGAGCACGAGCTGCTCGCCCCGGCTCCAGGAGGAGAGCGTGTAGGGGCCGGTGCCGACCGGTTCGGTGTTGTAGGGGCCGGTGTTGACGTCCTGGTCGCCGAAGGCCTCCTTCGAGGCGATGGGCAGCACGGTGCGCTCGGCGAAGGGCGCGTAGGGGTGGGAGAGGGTGAAGACGACCGTGTGGTCGTCGACGGCCTCCACACGGTCCAACGCGGCGAGTTCGTCCCTGGCGGGGTTGTTGGTGCCCGGGTCGAGGATCGTCTCGTAGGTGAAGACGACATCGGCGGCGGTGAAGGGGGAGCCGTCGGAGAAGGTGACGCCCTCGCGCAGGGTGTAGGTCCAGGTGAGACCGTCCTCGCTCACCTCGGGAAGGTCGGTGGCGAGGGCGGGCACCGGGTCGAGGTTCTCATCCCGGCTCAACAGCCCGTCGAAGATCTTGGAGTTGCCGTCCCTGCCGTAGCCCAGGAGCGGGCTGAGGGTTTCGGGTTCGGTCGCGATGCCGACCACCAGGGACCGTCCCGCGCCGCCGCCGGCGGCGCTCCCCTCGTCGCCGCCGGTCTCCGACGGGGCGGAGCACGCGGTGCCGGCGAGTGCTCCGACCAGCAACGCGGTGATCACTCCGCGCATCATGCGGACCTTCGTCCGGTCATCCCTATTCATGATCGACCACTATTGCAACCTGCACGCACATGCACAAGCCCTTCCGGAAGGAGGGGAACCGCCCCCGAGTCGGAAGGCGCAGGTCACCAGGGGTTACCCTCGTAACAGCCCGTACAGGTCCATACCAATTGGTATGGACCTGATCGACTTCCCTTTTATCCGCCGTCGGGAGCGATCTTGAGAACCACCACACGCACCACCCTCGGCAGGTCGGCGTGCCTGCTCGCCACCGGTACCCTGCTCGCCGGTTGCGGCGTTCTCCCCGGTGGGAACGGGGACGTCCGGACCCTGGAGGTCTGGATGATGAATCACAGCGCGGGCGAGGAGTTCATCGACCGCGTGGTGAGTGACTTCGAGTCGGAACACGAGGGGGTGGAGGTCGAGGTCACCATCCAGGAGTGGGGAGGCATCGGGGAGAAGGTCTCCGAGGCACTCCTCAACGGCGAGGGGCCCGACGTCATCGAGGTCGGCAACACCCAGGTCGCCCAGTACGTCGACATCGGTGGGGTGCGGGATCTCACCAACCAGGTCGTGGACCTCGACGGCGACGACTGGGTGCCCGGACTCGCCGAGCCCGGCCGGGTCTACGGTCACCAGTACGGCATCCCCTTCTACGCCGCCAACCGCGTGGTGATATACCGCACGGACCTCTTCGAGGAGGCCGACATCACCGAACCGCCCGCGGACCGCGAGCAGTGGCTGGAGGCCACCCGTCTGCTGGACGAGCCCGCCGGGCAGCAGGGCATCTACCTGCCGGGGCAGAACTGGTACGTCCTGGCCGGGTTCGTCTGGGACGAGGGCGGCGAACTCGCGGTGGAGAGCGGTGGTCAGTGGCGGGGCGCCCTGGACACCCCCGAGGCCGTCAGCGCCATGGAGTTCTACGCCGAACTCCAGGGTCTGGGCGACGGCCCCCGGGACGCCGACGAGGCCAACCCGCCGCACGAGGAGGTGTTCGCCTCCGGTCGGGTGGCGCAGATCATCTCCACCCCGGGCTCCGCCCGCACCATCCTGGAGACCAACCCGGCGCTGGAGGGGAAGATCGGCTTCTTCCCGATCCCGGGCCCCGACGCGGACACCCCGGGGGCCGTCTTCACCGGCGGGTCGAACCTCATCATCACCGAGGCGTCCGAACACGGCCGGCTCGCCTACGACTTCGTCAAGACACTGACCGGTGACCGCTGGCAGACCGAACTGGCACGGAGCATGAGTCTGGTGCCCAACCGCACCACCCTCGCCGGGGCCGTGAGCGAGGACCCGGGCGCCGCCGCCATGACCGAGGGGGCGCGCAACGGCCGGGCCACACCGCAGTCCCCTCGCTGGGGCGCGGTCGAGGCGGACAACCCGATCAAGACCTATCAGTCCGCGGTCCTCGGCGGAGCCGACCCCGAAGTCGCCGGTCGGGAGGCGTCCGAGCGGATCACCGAGATGCTCAGCGGCCTGCGGACCGACGACATCGGCTGACACCTCCGCCGCTCCCCTTCCCCCGCATGACGGAGTCCGGCCCCGGGAACGTTCCCGGGGCCGGACTCCGTCATGCGGGGGAAGCTCTCGGCGGGACTCCCCTCCCTCAGGAGAGGATGAGTTCGGCGCACCCATCCGCCGCGAGGGATCGAACCGTCGCCTCCGGGTCCAGGACATCGGCGGCGAAGGAGACCCCGGGGCGCACCGAGCCCTCGAGCACCCGCAGGGCGGCGTCGGCGGTGAGGAAGGCGCTCAACTCGTAGGAGTCCTCCGCCCGCAGCACCGCGGCCCGGGAGTGCGACCCCTCGACGGAGCCCTCCCACAGCCGGAACTCCTGGCCGTACCAGGCCCCCAGTCGTGCGACGTCCTCCGCCGCGGCCGCGACGAGCGGGGCGGTGTCCGTGCCCTCCAGTGCCCAGGTCAACGCCAGTTCCTCCGCGAGGCGTTCGCCGCCGAAGACGGTGTACCAGTTCAGCTCCTCCAACCCGGTCTCCTCGGCCAGGCGCACCGCCTCGGTGGACAGGAAGGGAAAGGCCCCGACCGGGCGGGGGAAGGCGTCCAGGGCGATGTCGCGCAGCGGGGACAGCGCGCGCTCGCGCACTTCGCCCCCGTGCCAGGCGGCGGACGGCATCCCGTGCCGCGGGCCGTGACCGAGCAGGACGTCACCGGCCGCGGCGGGGGTCAGGGGTGCCACTCCGCCCAGGTGGGCGTCGAGTCGTACGGGATTCCCCGCCCGGGCGACGAGCGCGCGCGGTATCAGACCGGAGAGACCGGGCAGCGCCCCTGCCGACAGCACCAGGACCCGTCCGCCCTCCCGTCCGGCGTGTTCCTCCCCGACATCGCGCAGCCGCGCCGCCGCGGGGTCGTCCCCCGCCGCGTCCACGTAGTCCGCTCCCGCCCGCAGGGCGGCGCGGGCCACGGTGTCCAGCACCCGGTAGGACGGACCCGCGCAGTTGACCACCAGTCGGCACCGGGTGGCGAAGGCGTCGAGCGAGTCGGGATCGTCGAGGTCGGTGCGCAGCGCCCCGACCTCCGCGCCGGCCGCTCCCATCCGAGCGACCGACGCCTCCGCCCGGGCCGCGTCCCGGCCGGCCACCAGGATCGGTCCCGCGCCGGCGACCAGTAACCGTCGCACCACCGCCGCCCCGACCGCCCCGTATCCGCCGAGCACTCCGATCGCCGACTTCCACCGCATGGGCGTTCTCCTTTCTCCGGGCACCCGGGACGAGCACCATATGAAAATGATATGCATTATCAATTGGTGCGTGAGGGCGCACCTCGACGAACGCCGGAAGGATGACGACGGATGTACGACGTGATCGTGGTGGGGGGTGGACCGGCCGGACTGAACGCCGCGCTGGTCTCCGGTCGACAGCGACGCCGGGTGCTGTTGGTGGACGGCGGGGAGCCGCGCAACGCCCCCGCGTCCGAGACCCACATGTTTCTCACCCGGGACGGCACCCCGCCCGGGGAGCTTCGCCGTATCGGCCGCGAGCAACTGCGACCCTATGACGTGGAGGTGTGGGAGACCGTCGTCACCGGGGCGGTCCGCGCGGAACCCGGCTTCGTCCTCGAACTGGCCGGCGGCGAGGAGGTCCGGACGCGGAAACTGGTGCTGGCCACGGGGCAGCGGGATGTCGTGGACACCGTGCCGGGTCTGTCCGACCTCTTCGGGCGCGGCGTCTACCACTGCCCCTTCTGCCACGGCTGGGAGACCCGGGGCATGACGCTGGCCGTGCTCGGCCACGAGCCGGCCCAGGTCATGCAGGCCCTGTACGTCGCCGATCGGTTCGGCGAGGACGTGGTGGTGTGCACCGACGGCAGGCCGGTCCCCGAGCAGGCCGCCGGCCCCCTGGAGAAGGCGGGGATACCGGTCGACGAACGCCCCGTGGCCCGATTGGAGGGCCGCGAGGGCGCGGTGCGCGTCGTCCTCGGGGACGGCGGGGTGCTGGAGCGACAGGCCGTGTACCACCGCGCGCCCACCCGGCAGCGCTCCCCGCTGGCCGAACGGTTGGGCGCCGAACTGCTGCCCGACGGTCTGGTGCGGGTGGACGAGTTCCAGCGCACCTCCGTGCCGGGGCTCTTCGCGGCCGGTGACACCGCCCGTCTGGCGGCGCTGCCGGACGCGTTGACCTTCGTGGTGACCGGAGCGGCGGACGGGGCGCGCGCCGCCGTGTGGCTGGACCAGGAGCTCTTCCGGGAGGACGCCGGCCTCGGCGGCTGAGGCGCCGGGAAGAACCGGGCGGGTGGCGGGAGAACCCCGGGGCG
>NZ_VKHT01000295.1 GCF_014141535.1 Streptomyces alkaliphilus
GGCCGGGAGTCCCCCTCCTGACCCGTGCCCCCGACCGGCCGACCCTCCGCGGGGAGAGCGGGCCCGGCCGGGCCCTTCACCCCCATCTCCCGCTGCCGGCCGTCCCCCTCGACCGGCCGGGGATCGGAGTTCCCCTCCGCGGGGCGGACGGGCCGTCGTCGAGGTGCTCCTCCCCCCACCGGCCGGAAAGGGGCTCCTGCGGTGGGAGGCGGACGCGGTGCCTCTGCGGGTGATCCGCCGTTCCCCGCCGGGTGTCGAGCCCGGCGGGGAACGGCGGGGATCAGTCCTCTCCGTGGTCCAGACGATCGGCCCTCAGCAGCACCAACCGCTCCGGGAAGAGCACCGGTGCCCGAACCCCCACCCGCTCCAGCGCCCGCCCGGTGAGGACGACTCCCTCCGGGGTCCACCACGGCAGTGGTCTGCCCCACCGGTCGGCGTTCCCGTCCGGCACATCCCCCGGCGGCTGCGGCCGGACCCGGTACCGGGCGTCCGGCTCCAGGCCGGGAAGACGAACGGGGCCGGGTGGGTACTGTTCGCTCGAGGCCACCGCCACCAGCGCGTACAGTGCCCGCGAGCCGTCCCGGGCGACCACCCCGTGCAGTCGCAGGGCCGGATCGGGGTGGTCGGCGTGCACGGTGGTCCCGGTGTGCAGCAGGTCGCGGGTCTCCTTGTAGAGGGTGACCCACTCGGCCAGACGCTCCCGCTCGGCGGGGGACGCGGCGGTCAGGTCCCACTCGACACCGAAGTGACCGAAGAGCGCCGTGCCCGCGCGGAAGTCCAGCGGGTGGCGGCGATCGGTGGTGTGACACAGCTCGGAGCCCACGTGGCTGCCCATGAGCTCGAGCGGGATCAGCGCGTTGGTCCAGCGCTGGATCTCCTGCCGCTCCAGGGCGTCGATGCAGTCCGAGGCCCACACCCGGTCGGTGCGCTCCAGGACCCCCAGGTCCACCCGACCACCGCCGGAGGAGCAGGCCTCGATCTCCAGGGCCGGGTGCCGCCGGCGCAGTTCGTCCATCAGTCGGTACGTCGCGAGCGTCTGGGCGTGCGTGCCGGCCCGTCCGGTGGGCGGCCGACCGGCCTCCACCAGGTCCCGGTTGTGATCCCATTTCAGATAGGCGATGGGGTACTCGTTCAACAGGGCGTCCAGCCGGCCGAGGATGTGGTCGAACGCCTCGGGGCGGGTGAGGTCGAGCACCTGCTGGTGCCGGGCGGGACCGGGCAGTCGACCCCCGGTGGACATGATCCAGTCGGGGTGGGCACGGGCCAGCCCGGAGTCCTCGTTGACCATCTCCGGTTCCACCCACAGCCCGAACTCCATGCCCAGGCGGGTGACGTGGTCGATCAGCGGGCCCAGGCCGTCGGGCCACACCTCCTCGGAGACGTACCAGTCGCCCAGCGCACGGCGGTCGTCGCGCCGCCCGCCGAACCAGCCGTCGTCCAGGACGAAGCGCTCGGCGCCGATTCCGGCGGCGGCGTCGGCGAGCGCCCGCAGGCGGTCGAGGTCGTGGTCGAAGTAGACCGCCTCCCAGGTGTTGACCACCACCGGGCGGGGGCGGGAGGGGTGGTGCGGGCGGGCCCGCATCCAGCGGTGGAAGCGGGAGGAGACCTCGTCCAGACCGATCCCGTGGGAGGCGAACCGCCAAGGCGTGGTGTACGAGGCGCCCGGCGCCAGGATGCCCTCCCCGGAGAGCAGGAGTTCGCCCGAGCCCAGCAGGGAGATCGAGTGGAAGGTGCGCTCCGCGAAGGTGCGCAGGTTGCCCGACCAGCCCGTGTGCAGCGCGTACACCTCCCCGGTGCGGTGACCGAAACCGGCGGTGCCGGCGGCGAGCAGGTACACGCTGTCGTATCCCGTCCGGCCGGTGCGGTTCTCCCGTACGCGCAACCCGTGTGTGAAGGCCGTGCGTTGGGGGCCGCGCTCACGCAGGTGACGGCCGGTGAAGTCCAGCAGTTCCACCGCCTCGGCCGGGACCGGGAGGGCGAGATGCAGTGCCTCCAGCACGAAGTCGGTGTCCCCGGTGTTGGTCAGCGTCCCCCGCATGCACACCAGGCCCTCGGGGGTCAGACGGAGCGTCAGCTCCAGATCGAGTTCGGCCACCGGGTCCCCGGCCCGCACCGTGACGGTGCCGCCACCGTTGCCGTCCGGGGCGGCGTCCACCGCGACCGAGCGGGTGCGGAAGGCGGTGGAGAAATCGGTGCCACCGGCTCGGTGCCCGACCAGGCCCGGTGTGCCCAGCCAGCCGGCGGACTGCTCGGGCAGAACCGACACCTCGACCGCCTCGTCGATGGAGAAGCCGATCGCCTGGGGGCGCAGCGCCAGACGCAGCGCCTCCGTGTCGGAGGGGTCGAGGGGGCCGGGATCGGCGCCCCAGTGCAGGACGCGGGGGAGGGTCCCGCCCCCGGTGTCGAGGACCAGGCCGACCCCGTCGGCGCGCAGGACGACGATGCCGCCGGGCGGTGCGGCGGCCGGCGGGACGCTGTGCGGGGCATCGGATGAGGACACGAGCGGCTCCCTGGAGGTGGGGGCGGGTGAGGACGGAACGGAGACGGACGGGGAGGCGTGGAACGGGACGGACCGTGTCGGGGAACCGCGCCCGGCGTGGTCCGGATTTTCTGATGTCTTCCGGTGGTTCGTGATGGATTTCGTTGGGTTGATGATTCTGGATACCGGAACTCCGGGGAGGGGTGCAAGGATGTTGACTTAGTTAATTCACTTGAGTAAGAATCGGGAAGCTCGTCGAAGGTGTTTCGACGCCTCCCGCCCCGGCCGATGACCCGATCGAGGAGTACCCGCATGAAGCGAACGACCCTGCACGACGGCTGGCGACTGACGGTGGAGGGGGACGGGGTCCCCGGGGACCTCGCCGGTCGCACCGTGCCGGCGGCGGTGCCGGGCTCCTCCCACCTCGATCTGCTCGCCGCCGGCCTCATCCCCGATCCCTACCTCGACCTCAACGAGACCGCGCTGCGGTGGACCCACCGCGCCCACTGGCGCTACACCACCACCTTCGAGGCCGAACCGGTCGCGCCCGGGGAGCGCGTCGACCTGGTTTTCGACGGTCTGGACACCGTCGTCGAGGTCCTCCTCAACGGTGACCCCGCAGCCCGGTCCGTCAACATGCACCGCTCGGTCCGCGTCGACCTGCGGGGCCGGCTCGCCCCCGCCGCCGCCGGGGGGCGGCCCGGCACCAACGACCTGGTGGTCGCCCTGGGCTCGGCCCTGGAGTACGCCGAGGGGATCGAGAAGGAGCTGGGGGCCCGCCCGCGCGCCTACCCCCACCCGTTCAACGCCGTCCGCAAGATGGCCTGTTCCTTCGGTTGGGACTGGGGGCCGGACCTGCAGACCGCCGGCATCTGGAAGCCGGTCCGCCTGGAACGCTGGCACACCGCGCGCATCGCCTCCCTGCGACCCCTGGTCTCGGTCGCCCCCGACGGCACCGGCCGGGTCGACGTACACGTCGACATCGAGCGGGGGGACCCGACCGGCCCCCGGGAACTCGTGCTCACCGCCCGGGTGGGGGACCACGAGCGGCGGCTCGTCGTTCCCGCCGACGCCGACACCGCGAGTGTGCGCGTCGAGGTACCCGAAGCCCGCCTGTGGTGGCCCGCCGGGTACGGCGACCACCCGCTGTACGACCTCGAAGTGGTCCTGGGCGAGCCCGGTCGGACCGCGCGCCTGGACGCCGCCCACCGACGCGTCGGGTTCCGCACCGTCACCGTGGACACCACCCCGGACGAGCACGGCACGCCCTTCACCGTCGCCGTCAACGGCGTCCCCGTCTTCGTCAAGGGCGCCAACTGGATCCCCGACGACCACTTCCTCACCCGCGTCACCCGCGAGCGCCTGGCCCACCGGGTGGACCAGGCCCTGGGCGCCCACATGAACATGCTCCGGGTGTGGGGCGGCGGCATCTACGAGACCGACGACTTCTACGACGTCTGCGACGAGCGCGGGATGCTGGTCTGGCAGGACTTCCCCTTCGCCTGTGCCGCCTACGCGGAGGAGGAACCCCTGTGGAGCGAGGTGGAGGCCGAGGCCCGGGAGAACGTCGCCCGGCTCTCCTCCCACCCCTCCCTCGCGCTGTGGAACGGTGCCAACGAGAACATGTGGGGTTTCCGGGACTGGGGATGGCGGGAGGAACTCGGCGATCGCAGCTGGGGTCTGCGGTACTACACCGAACTGCTCCCCGCCGTCGTCCGGGAGCTGGACCCCACCCGCTTCTACGCCGAGAACAGCCCCTGCAACCCGGGCCGGCCCATCGACGGTACCCACGGTATCCACCCCAACGACCAGGACCACGGCACCAGACACGAGTGGGAGGTGTGGAACCGGATCGACCAGACCGCCTACCGGGACCACGTCCCCCGCTTCTGCTCCGAGTTCGGCTTTCAGGGCCCACCCACCTGGACCACGCTGCGGCGGGCCGTCCGGGACGAACCCCCGGGCCCGACCTCGCCCGCCTTCCTGCTCCACCAGAAGGCCGAGGACGGCAACGGCAAGCTGGAGCGCGGCCTGGCTCCGCGCCTGCCCGTGCCCCGGGACTTCGTCGACTGGCACTGGGCCACTCAGCTCAACCAGGCCCGGGCGGTGGCCCTGGGCGTGGAGCACTTCCGCTCCTGGTGGCCCCGTACCGCCGGCTCCCTGGTGTGGCAGCTCAACGACTGCTGGCCCGTCACCTCCTGGGCCGCGGTGGACGGTGACGGACGTCCCAAGCCGCTGTGGTACGGGCTGCGCCGGGCCCACGCACCGCGACTGCTGACCGTTCAGCCGCGCGACGGTCGACCGACCCTGATCGCGATCAACGACACCGACCGGCGGTGGACCGGTTCGCTCACCGCCCGACGGATCGACTTCCCCACCGGAGCGGAACGGGGGGCCGGCACCGTGGAGCTGGAGGTCCCCGCCCGCTCGGTGCGGCAGTACCATCTTGCGGACTCCCTGATCACCCCGGACGCCGCACAGGAGGAACTGCTCGTGATGACGGCGGAGGACGGCACCCGGGTCGTCCACCCCTTCCTCGAGGACCTCGACCTGGCACTGGACCCCGACCCCCTGGAGGCCCGGGCGGTCGTCGAACCCGGCGGCTACCGGGTGGAGGTCAGGGCCCTGGCCCTGGCCCGTGACGTCGCGCTGTTGGCGGACCGGGCCGCCCCCGACGCGGAGGTGGACGACATGCTGGTGACGCTGCTCCCCGGCGAGACCCGGATCTTCCGGGTGCGCACCGACGCGGGGATCGACCCGACCGTCCTGACCCGGAGGCCGGTGCTGCGCACCGCCAACGACCTCTTCCGGGACCGATCCGGGTCCGGTGACCGGACGTGAGCCCCCCGCCCCCGGGTCGGACCACCGGGCCGGTCGGCCG
>NZ_VKHT01000296.1 GCF_014141535.1 Streptomyces alkaliphilus
TCCCACCCCTCGCCCCTGACGGCCCGGCCCCGGCACACCGGACAGGCGGCCCGGAGGCTCCATGTCATCCGCCCTCTTCGTGGTCCTCGTGCTCCCCCCTCTCGCCGCCCTCCACCACTACGTTTGGCGGCGTATGATCCGCGACACCACGACCCGTGGTTCCCGGACGCGCCGAGCAGCGACCGCTCTGCTGATTCTCCTCGGCGTGCTCCTGGTAGCGGCACCACCGGGTGAGCGCATGCTGCCGAAACCCCTCGCTTCGGCCCTCGGCTGGCCCGGGTTCCTCTGGATGGCCGGGATCCTGTACCTCGGCATCGCCCTGCTGGCCGGCGAGGCCATCCGTCCTCTTCTCCTGCGGGTCCTGCGCCGCCGTGCCGAGCGGGTGGCACCGGTGGCGAACGGAGAGCGGGGCAAGGAGGGACGAATTACGACAGACCCCTCCCGCAGGCTGTTCGTCTGCCGTTCGGTGGCGCTGGCCGCCGGGGCCGCGGCGGGCGCGGCCGTCGCTTCGGGAGCCCGCACGGCGCTCGGTCCGCCCCGCTTGGAGCGGATCACCATCCCCCTCTCCCGCCTCGACCCGGCGGCGCACGGCTTTCGGCTCGTCCTGCTCGGCGATCTCCACATCAACGCCCTTTCCGGCCGCGGGCGCACCGCTCTTATCGTGGACATGATCAACGCGGTTCGGCCGGACATGGTCGCCATCGTCGGCGACCTCGTGGAGGACGGTGATGTGGCCGATCTGGGCACGGTCGCCGAACCGCTCGGGGAACTCCGGGCCCCGCACGGCAGCTTCTTCGTCACCGGTAATCACGAGCACTTTTCCGGAGCGCGACAGTGGATCGATTTCGTGGGGCGGCTGGGAATACGAACGCTGGAGAACGAGCGTGTCTCCCTCCCCGGCTTCGACCTCGCCGGAGTCAACGACGTCAGCGGCGAGGAGTACGGCGAGGGCCCGGACTATGAGGCCGCCCTCGGCGGTCTGGAGCCGGACCGGGCCGTGATCCTTCTCGCGCACCAACCGGTACAGGTGCACGAAGCAACCCGTTACGGCGTGGACCTGCAACTGTCCGGCCACACCCACGGCGGCCAACTGTGGCCCTTCAACCACCTCGTCGGACTGGCGAACCCCACGGTCGCCGGCCTGGACAGCTATGGGGACACCCAGCTCTTCGTCACCCGGGGCACCGGCTTCTGGGGCCCGCCGGTGCGGCTGGGCGTCCCCCCGGAGATCAACGTCATAGACCTCGCCGCCACCCGCGCCTGATGGCGACTCGCCACCGGGCGCGGAACGGCCTCGACCCGGGGTCGCCTCACTCCCCCAGCAACGGAAGCCCCGCCGCGTACCGACGGAAGAACCCCGCAGTCGGGGTGTCGGCCCCCGCCACGGTGTCCGGTGTTCCCTCGGCCACGATGTCACCCCCGTCCGGCCCGGCCCCCGGGCCGAGATCAATCACCCAGTCCGCGGACGCGGCGACGGGGATGTCGTGTTCCGCCACGACCACGGTGTTGCCCGAGTCGAGCAACACGTCGAACGCGTCCACCATGCGCTGGATGTCCGACGGGTGCAGCCCCGACACCGGCTCATCGAGGACGACCAACCCTCCCCCGCGGCTCGCAGCGCCCCGCTGGATGGTGGACGCCAGTTTCAGACGTTGAGCCTCCCCTCCGGACAGTTCCGTGGCACTTTGGCCGAGTTGCAGGTAGCCGAGCCCGACCCGATCCAACGCTTCCAGTGTCTCCGCGAGCTGTCGGGGCCTCGGGAAACGTTCCACGGCCTCGGCGACAGTCAGTTTGAGCACCTCGTCGATGGTCATGCCCTCGTAGGTGACCTCCAGCGCCTCGGGCTTGTAACGCCGTCCCTCGCACTCCCCGCAGACCACCCACACGTCCGGCAGGTAGTGCATATCGACGAGCGTCCGGCCGTACCCGGTACAGCTCTCGCAACGCCCGCCGTGAGCGGTGTTGAAGGAGAACCAGGGCGCGCCGATTCCGCGACTGCGGGCCTCCTCCGTCCCGCCGAAGAGCTTTCGGATGATGTCGAACGCCTTGCTGTACGTGGCGGGGTTGGACCGCGGAGTCCGCCCCAGCGGTTCCTGGTCGACGACGGCGACCCAGTTGAACCCCGCCGCACCGGTCACCGAGCGGACGGTGTCGGCCACAGCCCCGCTCAGCACCGCCTGCGCACCTGCTGCGATCACCCCGAGCAGACTGCTCTTGCCGCTTCCGCTGACGCCGGTCAGACAGGTCAGCCGTCCCACGGGTAAACTCACCCGATTCACGTTCACGTTGTGGGCGGAGAGCCCGTGCAGTTCCATCCAGTCGGTGTCGTCACCGACCGGACGGCGCTCCCGGCGCAGGCGCGGCGCGTTTCCGCTCAGGTAGCGGCCGGTCAGCGACGCCGGGTGGCGGGCCACCTCATCCGGCGTGCCTGCCACCAGCACCTCACCGCCCAGCCGACCGGCCCCCGGCCCCATGTCGACCACCCAGTCCGCACGAGCGATCAGTTCCGGGTCGTGCTCGACCAGCAGGACGGTATTCCCGGCCGCGCGCAGGTCCCGCGCGATGTCCAACAGATGTGCCTTGTCAGCCGGATGCAGCCCCGCCCCGGGCTCGTCCAGGACGAATATGATGCCGCTGAGTTCGGTACTCAGCTGGGCGGCGAGCCGGGTCCGCTGCAACTCACCGCCCGATAGGGTCGTCACGCCCCTGGACAGTTGCAGGTGGGCCAGGCCGAGCCGATCGAGAATCCCCAACCTGCGCGACAGGTCCCGGAGCAGCGGCTCACCCACCTCGCGCCGACTGCGACTCAGCTCCCCGGCGACGTTCTCCGCCCAGGACCGGACCACCCTCACTTCCACTTCGAGCAACTGCGGGTACGTCAATCCACCCAGCGCCACGAAACGGGCCACCTCGGCGTATCCGCTGCCGTCGCAGATGTCGCAGGGCACCTTGCGCATGTAGGGGAGGTACCGCTGCTTGGCGCTCGGTGTCCCCGCGTTCCCGAAGACCCGCTCCACCTCGGCGAGTGCGCCTCTCAACGGTTGGGTCGAGGTGTAGGTCCACGAGGCGCTCTCATTCTTGTTCGGCATGTCGACCGTCGCCTCGATCTTCTCGTCTCCCGTGCCGTGGAGCACCTGGTGACGGAATTCCCCGGGCAGTTCCCGCCAGGGCCGGGACAGGTCCACCCCGCGCTTCTCGGCCAATGCCGGAACGAAGGCGTGCTCCCCGGACCGCCACTTGGCGAACCAGGGTGACGCCCCGTCGAAGAGCGGAAGTTCCGGATGAGTGATGATCAGGTCTTCCTGCGCCTGCCAACGCCCGCCCACTCCGTGGCAACCGGCGCAACTCCCCTCCGGCGAGTGCCGGTCGAAGTGGGCGGTGGACAGACAACCGCCCATCGTGCCCGCGTCGGACCCGATCACCGGGAGCCGCGAGTACAGCAGCCCCAGGTGTCCGTCGATGCCGGTGATGGTCGCGACCGTGGATCGGGGATTGCGGTTCAGCCGACGCTGATCCACCGCGAGCGTCGCGCCGAGCCCGAGGATCCGGTCGACCTTGGGCCGGTTGCGTTGCGTTATGTACTGTCGGACAAACGGTGAGAGCCCTTCCAGGTAGCGAAGCTGGGCCTCATTGTGAAGCGTGTCGATCGCCAGGGACGTCTTGCCGCTGCCGCTCACCCCCGTGAACGCCACGACATGTCCCTTCGGGATGCTCAGCCCCACGTTCCGCAGGTTGTTGGTGCGTGCCCCCACCACATCGATGGTTTCGGCGTGTCGTGCGGCGTCCCTCATCGTGTCCTCCCTCCCGATGGTTTGGCGATGCTCTGCCCCCGGCTCTCGGAGAGGTCGTGCATGTTACTACGCGCGACCGTCCGTACCCGGGCCACTCCCGTAAAGTTGACCGAGCCGAACGTCGTATCACGAGGGTCGCGGAGGTCACCCGTCCCCGGAGCGCCTCCCCTTCGCGTATTCGACGGGGGACGTCTCGGTCCGATTCGGGCTCGCGAGGGTCCCGGGGAGGGTGGCTCGGTGAGGTTCGCTGTTCACCTCTGCAGGGCCAACGCCTGGTCCGCAGTCTGTTGGTGAGACAGCAGTCCGGCGGACGGCCTGGACCGTGTCGCTGATGTGCTCGCGGCGACCGAGGTGGCGGGCCAGGGCACGCCAGTCCTTCAGCGGAAGGCACCGTTGGATACGGACTAAACCAGAATTGGACATGCAGCATTCGCACCGGGTGCAATGGATGACAAATCAGGGAAGTTTCACCACCACTCAAAGGAGAAAATCAAATCCTCTTTCTCATTGGGGCAGATCTTATCATTCTGGGAATTTGAATGGCATTAAACCTGGCGGGCATCACCGATCGAATCGCCGGCAGGCACGCCGAGACCGAAGAGGATTGGATTATTGAAACACATAAAATGAAGCGCCTTGGCGTATTTGCCGCTATGATGGGAGCGGCCTATATTGCCGGCGTTCTGGTTTTGCTCTGAGAGCTCGTTAACACCGTCATGATTGAGGTTTGTTGCGCCGCCACCAGCAGATGAGGCTGCAGCCGAGGGAGACGAGGGCGTCGGGAGTTCGGGGTGGCTTTCCAGGCGGGTCGCCCGGGGGAATCTCACCCCCGGGCTCCCACGGAACGGAGCATGACAATCTCTCGTCACCGCTCTTGTCATCCCGGGTCTCTCCCATGCCGGGGCGCCCAGGTCCAGTGAGCGAAGCACTTCGGGCGCCGCGTATGGCCTTCGGCCAGCCGCCGTAGAGCTTGTTTCATCCCGACCCGGTACTTCTTCTGGATCCTTCTGTTCATGCGACGGCCGCGAGCGGGGCTTCCAACCGTTCCCGGGCGCCGAGGACGGCCTTGTGCGCCTCCGGCTGGAGGTGGGCGTAGCGCTGGGTGGCCTGGAAGTTCTCCTGGCCGAGGAGGTGTTGGACCTCGTAGAGCGAGACGCCTTTCCGCACGAGCCACGAGGCGCAGGTGCGGCGCATGGAGTGCGGCGGGTAGCGCGGGACGAGTCGCTGTCCGCCGTCATCGTCGAAGTAGTGGGAGTTCTCCACGGCGGGCCACCAGGTCTGGTGTCGCCAGTTCCCGTCGTTGAGCTCGAATCTTGCGGCGTCGTCGGAATCCTCCCTCCCGACTCGGCCGACCGCGCCGGGAGGGAGAACGTGTCCACCGAGTGGTCCGGCGATGTCCCGATGTGATCCGTCGGGTTCGCGGTGACGGTGGTGACGCGACCGGATCGCCCTCTCGTCCCCGGGGTTCTTCCGTGTCGGGTGGCGCGGCGACTCCCGGGCTCCGGGCCGGCACCTCGAACAGGGACGGGGAGCGGCCCACGGCGACACGCCCCGCCCCGCCC
>NZ_VKHT01000297.1 GCF_014141535.1 Streptomyces alkaliphilus
GCACCCCGTGAGGTGCCGGCCTCCCCGCACCCGGCGCACCGGCCGGCGGGACGCTTCCTCACCGGGCGCGCTCGGCGCGGGCGAGGGCGGTGCGGTACTCCGTGGTCCATTCCGCACCGCGTTGTTCGGCCGGTAGTCCTCGCAATCCCTCGGACAACAGGTCGGCCGCTGCCGCGTGGTCGTCGAGCGACAGGCTGACCATGCCGATGTTCATCTGAAAGAACTGCGGGCTGTACCAATAGACGATGGACGGGGGGTCCGATACCCGGGTGGATGCCTCCGCCGCCTCACCCAGCAGCCTCCGTGCCTTTTCCCTCTCCCCCAACCCCGCGTATCCACCGGCCGCCTGCAGCGTGTCGAAAACCCGTTGGGTCGGGTGAGCTCCGGGTGCGTGGAGAGCGGCGTGGGAGGCACGGAGAACTCCACGGAAATTTCCCCGTTGACGGGCCACGTACCCCCGAAAGCTCACGGCCACGGCGGCGACGGTGCCGTCCCCCGCCTCGTCGGACAGTTCCTCGGCCGCCGACAACAACTCCAGCGCCCGGGCATCGCGCCGTACGGCGGCGTGCAGCCATCCCGCGTACTGGTGCCACTCGGCCGCCACCGCGAGCAGGGCCCTGCGGTGCGGCCCCCGCGCCTCCCGCGCCAACGTTCCCACCTGTTCCAGTTGCGCACGAACAGCGGGAATCAAGGGAGTCGGGCCGATGGCGTCCTCCAGCCGCCGCTGTGCCCTCAGCACGCCGACCAACGCCTCGACCGTTCGGCCGTCCACCCCCGCCGGTCGGGTCAGGGCCCCGGCCACCCGGGATTCGCCCTCCTCGTCCATCACGACGGCCCGGAGCGCTCCGTCGGCGCCCACCAGACCGTCCAGTGCCTCGACCAACTGCGGGGAGGGTCGCTGCTTCCCGTTGAGCACGCGGGAGAGGTACGCGGGGTCGTAGTTCAGCGCCCTGGCGGCCGCGCGCATGGAATACCCGCCGTCCCGCAGAGCCCGGCGGGCGATACGAGCGAAGTCACTCATGGTGAACCTCTGTGGATTGACCGGGAATTCCATCGTAGTCAACACCGGTCACCTACCGGGTGATCACAGAGGAAAACCACCATGGCGGGAAGAGGGGACCGCAGGACGAGCCCGATCGCACCATCGGATCATCGCGAGGAAAGATCATGGAAAACCATCATCCCGACCATGTCGAATGGACTCCCCGGAAAGGTGAACTCGTGGTGGACACCAGCCGGGGAACCACGGGTCGGGTGATGGACGTGTGGAACGGCAGGGTGTGGTTGCGGCCGGCCATCGGGGGCCGCGAGTGGGACACCCGCGTCGAATATCTCCGACGCCCGGACACGACCGAGGCGCTTCGCGCCCGCATGGCCGAACTCGACCTCCACCGCCGTGCCGGAGGGCTCCGGTGACCAAGCGAGGTAAGGGTCTGCGACATCAGCGACCCCGCGAGGGGCACGAGCCGGGACCCCTCACGCCCGACACGGGTCGACATGCCGAAAAACTTTCATCCGCTTCACTTGGATCCGTTCAGCCACTTCGGGCGCCTTCACCGGGGGAACATATGCCATGCGAATATCAGAGTTTTCACCGCCGAGTGGAAGGCGCCACCTCGAGGGGAAGGATGCCATCGGAAAGCATCCATCACCGATGCGTGGACCGTCGAAGGGGTGACGGAGCGTCGAGTAGCATTCGACTCCCCCCTCACTTCGACCGGACGCCGTCCCGAAAATGAAGGGGTTTTCGATGAGGGAGGGGATCGTGTTTCCTTGGGGGCTGACCCGTATGGAATCGTATCCGGCCGTCATCCGGGTCGCCGGAAGAGCCGTGACGCTCGATGCCGGAACCCAGACCGCCGTGTACCAAGACGCCGGCGGAAAGATCATCGACATGGGTACCCACGGAACCGGTACGGGACTGGAAACCAAAACCCGCACCAGTGGGGACGGCCAGGGTCCCAACAGTCTGGACCAGGGCAGTGACCAGGAGAGCGATCAGGATCAGCCTTGATCGATTCCCGACCCGTTCTGGTGAACACCCGGCTGGACGACCCCACGGCCGACCATGTCATCGGCGAGCTGCACCGGCGGGGGGTTCCCGTGGTCCGCCTCGACACGGGTCGCCCCGAGGGGGTGACCCTGGCGGTCGGGGCGGGAGCCGGGAAGGACTGGCGGGGAGATCTTCGGACCCCCACCCGCCAGGTGGATCCACACGGGATCAGGGCGGTGTACCACCGTCGCCCCTCCCCCACCGCCTCCACTTTCCCGGCCGACGACCCGGCCGGGCATCAACGGGATTTCACCACCGCTCAGATCAGACACGGTCTGAGCGGTCTCCTGGTGGCGCTTCCCGACTGCCTGCAGGTGAACCATCCCCACCGCAACGCGGCGGCGGAGTACAAACCCGTCCAACTGACCACCGCCCTCGCCTCCGACTTCACCGTTCCCCCGACCCTGATCACCAACGAACCCGAAGCCGCCAGGGAATTCATCCGGGCACATCATCCGGTGGTCTACAAACCCCTCCGCCACACCGACTATCGGGAGAACGGGGAACTGCGCACCATCTGGGTTCGCCCCGTGACGGCCGAGGAGATCGACTCCTCCCTTCGCGCCTGTCCTCATCTGTTCCAGAAGCAGGTCATCAAAACCGCCGACGCGAGGATGGCGGTGGTGGGCGGCGAATCCTTCACCACCCGGATCACTCTCGACGGTGATCACCCCGACTGGCGCATGGACTACTCGCTCGTCTCCTTCTCCCCCGTCGAGGCCCCCGCCACCGTCCGGAGGAGCGCGGAGCTCTACCTGAGGACTCTCGGCCTCGTTTTCGGGGCCTTCGACTTCGCCATCGACCGGGACGGGGCCTGGCACTTCCTCGAGTGCAACCCGAACGGCCAATGGGCCTTCGTCGACCCCGCCACCACGAGGGGGATCACCGTCGCCCTCGCCGACGTACTGGAAAAGGGCGTTTCCCCATGACCGAGCAGCACTCCCCGACCGTCGCACCACCTTGTGAACCCGCTACCGGCCCCGGGGCCGACCCCACCGCGCGGCTGCGGGCGGAGTTGGCGGACGAGCTGCGGCGGCGGGGGGATCTGCGCTCCCCGGAGTGGCGGGAGGCCGTCCTCCGGGTCCCCCGGCACGTGTTCGTCCCCGCCTTCTTCCAACGGACCGACGGCCCCGGCCCGACCACCTGGACGCCCCGCGTCGGGGGGAGCGGGAAGGAGGAGCCGTCCTCCCGCCTGAAGGCCGTCTACTCCAACACCACCCTGGTGACCCGCCTCGACGGCGACCGCCGTCCGGAGGACGTGGAAGGGCCGGTGACGGGCACCCCCACCTCGTCCTCCACCCTGCCGGGCCTGGTGGTTCGGATGCTGGAGGACTCCGGCGTCCGGCCCGGGGACCGGGTGTTGGAGATCGGCACCGGCACCGGGTACTCCACCGCCCTGCTGTGCGAGCGCTGCGGGGACCACGCGGTCACCTCGGTGGAGTACGACGCCGGGACCGCCCGTTCGGCCCGGGAGGCGCTGGCTGCCATCGGCCGGCGCCCGGGTCTGGTGGTCGGCGACGGGCTGCGCGGCCATCCGGAGGGCGCCCCCTACGACCGTCTCGTCGCCACCTGTTCGGTGCGGCACGTCCCCGTGCCCTGGCTCGATCAGGTGCGGCCCGGCGGGACCCTGCTGGTCCCGCTCTCCGGTTGGCTGCCGGCCCACGGCCTGGTGCGTCTGACCCGGGGAGGGGAAGCGGGCGGGGCGAGCGGTGAATTCCTGCCGGGCCGCGTCTCCTTCATGGGTGCGGCGGGGCACGCGGCACCCACCGTCCGGGGTCTGGCGAACCTTCTGAACCGGGAGGACGCCGGCGAGCGGGCCACCGACCACGGACCGGCCGTGTTGGAGGACTGGACCACGGCGTTCCTGGTCCAACTGGCCGTCCCGACCGCCCGTCACCTCGGCACCCCGGCGCGGGACGGCACCTTCCTGGAACACCTGGTGGATCCCACCACCGGTTCCTCCGCCACCCTCCTGCCCGACGCGCGGGGCGGTCACCGGGTGCGGCAGGCGGGTCCGGTGCGGCTGTGGGACGCCGTGGAGGAGACGCTGAACCGCTGGGACCGGGCGGGGAGGCCGGATCAGACGCGGTTCGGGATGACGGTCACCGGCTCCCGGCAGTGGGTGTGGGCGGGGAGCCCGGACGGCCCCCGGTGGGAGCTGCCGACGGACGCGCCGGCCGGTTGAGCCGGCCGCTCCGGGGTCCGCCGCCACCGCGCCGGGGAACGGCCCCGGGAAACACCTCGGCCGGGGACGCGAACGGCCCCGGCCGGGAAGTGATGGTCAGGCGACATTCACCCGACGACCCGGCGGGGCCGCTTCGAGCCAGGCGAGGAAGCCGGTGAGGGCGTCCTCGCTCATGCCCAGTTCGAGGTCGGAGCCGTCGTGTCGACAGGTCAGCACGATGGCGCCGGGCAGCAGGGCCACCTCCTCGTCACCCTGTGGATGCCGCCGCTCGCGTACCTCGATGAGGTCCCGCTCCAGCGACAGGCGCGGTTTGGGCAGATAGGAGAAGACGCGGAACCACTCGATGCGGTCCCCGTTGTAGCGGGCGACGCCGTACACCCAGTTCTTGCCGGAGGACTGACCCGGCGCCGGCGGCGTCCACCGGCCGGAGCAGTCGAAGGTGCCGCCGGCGCGCTGGATGACCCTGCGCCGGACACCGAAGCCCAGCAGTCCGAACACCACCAGCGCCAGGACGGCGCCGCACACGATCAGAGCGAGGACCATCCCGATCGACCTCCTCGCATCGTCGTTTCGCCTCGTGCCGGAACCGCGCCGGCGGTGTCACGACCCACCCTCCCCGGACGGGCCGCCGTGGACGACGCGCCGGGCGGGGAGGCCCGATGTCTCAGCGCGTTCCCGCTGCGACGGCCGCCAATCGGATGTGTGCCCGACGCTCGGCCGAGGCGTCGGCATCCGCCTTGGCCTGCTCCAGGGCGCGCTCCGCCCGTTCGACGTCGATCTCGTCGGCGAGCTCCGCGATCTCCGCCAGCAGCGACAGCCTACCGTCAGCGTAGGAGAGGAAGCCGCCGTGCACCGCCGCGACGACGGTGCCCTCGCCGGTCTCGCCGGTGGTGCGGATGGTGACGGGGCCGGTCTCCAGGACCGACAGCACCGGCTGGTGGTTGGGCATGATGCCGATGTCGCCGGTGACGGTGCGGGCGACGACCAGGGAGGCCTCGCCGGACCAGACCCTGCGGTCCGCGGCGACCAGCTCCACCTGCAACTTGGCCACGATGGCCCCTTCCGAATGTTCTGGGGGGAAGTCCGGGGACGGACGGGGTGGTGG
>NZ_VKHT01000298.1 GCF_014141535.1 Streptomyces alkaliphilus
ATTGTCCCGCATGTCCCCCGGGCCCCGGTCGGACGGCCGACCGGTCAGCCGGTGACGGTGCGCACGACCACGACGACCAGCAGGGTCAGCATCCCCAGGGCGCACAGCAGCCAGGGAAGCGGACCCGGGTGGAGGGCGGAGGTCTCCGGCCCGGGGTCGCTGCACTCCCCCGCCGTGCACACGCCGTGGTCGGCGAGGTGGCGGTCGGCCTTGCCGAGTACGTCGAACTGGGCCACCCGGCTCCAGCCACAGCTGTCGCACTCGAGGCGACGCACCTCGCCGAAGCCGCGTCCGATGCGCATGGAGTGCCGGGTCCCGGATTCGGTGGTTCCGGTGACGGTGCCGGTGGTCAGCATCCGTCCTCCCCTGTCTGATTCGGGGCACCCCGGGTCGGGGGATACCGGCTCGGGACACCGTTGTCAAGAGGGCCCCAGTGAAGCACAACGCCCGCTCCCGGAAGGCCCCTTGGGGCCCGGGAACGGGCGTTGTGGCGAGGTCGTGACCGAACCGTCACAGGTGTTGATCCGACGGGACGGGAACCCGATGAAAAGCCCATCGGAGAGCCCGATCACAGCACCATCGGGTCGTCACTCCGTCCCTTCATCGGACTCTCGCAGTATCCAGGTATCGGAATATCGGACGGAGTGACGATCGGATCGGGTTGCCGGACAGCCCGGACACACCGGGGGCCGGAGTCCGGGTGGGACGATCGTCAGCAGCCGATGAGGCGCCCCGCGAGGTAGGACTCGATCCGGTCCAGGGAGACGCGCTCCTGCTTCATGCTGTCGCGCTCGCGCACCGTCACCGCGTCGTCCTCGAGGGTGTCGAAGTCGACGGTGACGCAGTACGGGGTGCCGATCTCGTCCTGTCGGCGGTAACGACGGCCGATGGCGCCGGCGTCGTCGAACTCGATGTTCCAGTGCCGGCGGAGGGCGTCGGCCAGGCCGCGGGCCTTCGGGGAGAGCTGCGGGTTGCGGGACAGCGGGAGGACCGCCACCTTGACCGGGGAAAGGCGCGGGTCCAGGCGCATGACGACGCGCTTCTCCATCTTGCCCTTGGCGTTGGGCGCCTCGTCCTCGACGTAGGCGTCGAGCATGAAGGCCAGCATCGCGCGGCCCACACCGGCCGCGGGCTCGATGACGTAGGGGGTCCAGCGCTCGCCGGCCTCCTGATCGAAGTAGCTCAGGTCCTGACCGGACGCCTTGGAGTGCGAGCTCAGGTCGAAGTCGGTGCGGTTGGCCACGCCCTCCAGCTCACCGAACTCGGAGCCCTGGAAGTTGAAGCGGTACTCGATGTCGGCGGTGCGCTTGGAGTAGTGGGACAGCTTCTCCGCGGGGTGCTCGTACCACCGCATGTTGGCCTCCTGCATGCCCAACCCGCGGTACCAGTCCCAGCGCTGCCCCATCCAGTACTCGTGCCACTGCTCGTCCTCGCCCGGTTTGACGAAGAACTCCATCTCCATCTGCTCGAACTCACGGGTCCGGAAGATGAAGTTGCCCGGCGTGATCTCGTTGCGGAAGGACTTGCCCATCTGGGCGATGCCGAACGGCGGCTTCTTCCGGGAGGTCTGCTGGACCTGCGCGAAGTTGGTGAAGATGCCCTGCGCGGTCTCCGGCCGCAGGTACGCGACCGAACCGGAGTCCCGGGTGGGCCCGAGGTGGGTGGAGAGCAGGCCGGAGAACTCCTTGGGCTCGGTGAAGGTGCCCTTGTTCCCGCAGTGGGGGCACCCCAGATCCTTGAGCCCGCCGACCGGGGGACGACCGTGCTTCTCCTCGTACGCCTCCTCCAGGTGGTCGGCGCGGAAGCGCTTGTGGCAGGAGGTGCACTCGGTGAGCGGGTCGGTGAAGGTCGCCACGTGGCCGGACGCCTCCCACACCTCGGTGGCCAGGATGACCGAGGAGTCGATGCCGACCACGTCGTCCCGCGAGGTGACCATGGCGCGCCACCACTGGCGCTTGATGTTCTCCTTCAGCTCGACGCCCAGCGGTCCGTAGTCCCAGGCGGCGCGCTGGCCGCCGTAGATCTCGCTGCACGGGTAGACGAAGCCACGGCGCTTGCTGAGGCTGACGATGGTCTCGATCTTGTCGGCTGCCACGGTGCTCTCTTCATGATGGCGATGGAGGCAAGGAATCGCCTCAGATTACCGGCGGTGCGGGGGGCGGCGGCAAATCGGGGCCGGGGCCCCGGACATGATCGTTGCCCCGCCGACCGGCCGGCCGAAAAGCGCCCCCGGAGGGATCGGGAGGAACCGGTGGAAGCCGCGAGGAGGTGCCGGTCACAATGCGGTTGAGGAAATTGACAACGGTTTCCATACCATCTGAAAATGGTCGTCATGACCGTTCACAGAACCCCCCGCATCCGCCGCACGGCCCTCGCCCCGGCCGTCACCACCGCTCTCGCCGTCCTCGCCCTGTCCGCCTGCGGCACCGACGGCTCGACGGAGGACGGGGCGGGAACCGATGAGGCGGGGGGCACGCTGAACGTGGTCGCCTCCTTCTACCCGATGGAGTTCCTGGCCGAGCGGGTGGGCGGCGAGCACGTCTCGGTCTCCACCCTCACCGAGCCCGGCGTGGAGCCGCACGACCTGGAGCTCTCCCCCCGACAGGTGGGCGAACTCTCCGAGGCCGACGTGGTGGTCTACCTGGCCGGCCTGCAGCCGGCGGTGGACGAGGCCATCGCGCAGTCCGGCGTGGAGCACGTCGCCGAGGCCGGGGAGTTCACCGAGCTCTCCGAGTACCGGGGCGACCACAGCCACGGGCACGACGACGAGGACGACCACGACCACGGGCACGACGACGACCACGGGCACGGGCACGACGACGACCACGGGCACGGGCACGGGCACGGGCACGACGAGGACGACCACGGCCACGGCCACGACGACGACCACGGCCACGACGACCACGGGAACGAGCACGGCACCCACGACCACGAGAACGGGGAAGAGGAGCACGGCCACGACGGGGACGACCACGGTCACGACGACGACCACGGCCACGACCACGCCCACGGCTCCGAGGACCCGCACGTCTGGCTGAACCCGATCAAGTACGCCGAGGTGGCCGACGGCGTGGCCGAGACCCTCGCCGCCGCGGACCCGGACAACGCCGCCGACTACCGTCGGAACGCCGAGGACCTCACCGCCGAGTTGCGCGTCCTGGACGAGGAGTTCGAGGAGGGCCTGGCCAACCGCACCTCCGACGTCTTCATCACCACCCACGCCGCCTTCGGCTACCTCGCCGAACGCTACGGTCTGCGCGAGGAGTCGATAGCCGGCCTGGACCCGGAGTCCGAGCCCAGCGCCGCCCGGATGCGCGCCCTGCACGACATCGCGGAGGATGAGGGGGTGACCACGGTCTTCTTCGAGACCCTGGCCTCCGACGCCACCGCGCGGACTCTCGCCGATGACCTCGGTCTGGAGACGGACGTGCTGGACCCGGTGGAGGGAATCACCGAGGGGTCCCGGGGCGATGACTACTTCGAGGTCATGCGCGCCAACCTCGAGGCCCTCCAAAAGGCCCTCGGCGCCGAGGACTGATACACATCCGGCACCCCTTCGGGGCGTGCCGCCGTGCCGGGGCGACCCCGCCCCGGCACGGCTTCCGGCCCATCTCACGGAGCTGCCATGGAGACCGTCATATCCCTGGAGGGAGTGACCGCCGAGCTCGGTGGTCATCCGGTGCTGCGCGGCATCGACCTCGCCGTGCGGGCCGGGGAGGTGATCGCCCTGCTGGGGGCGAACGGCTCCGGCAAGTCCACCACCGTGCGGGCGGCCGTGGGAAGGGTGCCGATCACCGCCGGGCGGCTGGAGGTGTTCGGCACCCCGTTGTCCCGGTTCCGCGACTGGCGGCGGATCGGGTACGTCCCGCAGCGCTCGACGGCCGCCGGCGGGGTGCCCGCCACGGTGCGCGAGGTCGTCGCCGCCGGCCGACTGGCCCACCGCGGTCTGCGCCCGCTGCGGCGCGTCGACCACGAGGCGGTGCACCGGGCGCTGGAGACGGTGGGGCTGGCCGACCGGGCGCGCGAACCGGTGGCCACCCTCTCCGGTGGTCAGCACCAGCGGGTGCTCATCGCCCGGGCGCTGACCAACGACCCCGACCTGCTGATCATGGACGAGCCGCTGGCGGGGGTGGACCTCGCCAGTCAGGACGTGCTCGCCGACACCGTGCGGACCCTGGTGGGGCGCGGTACCGCCGTCCTGCTCGTCCTGCACGAACTGGGCCCGATGGAGCCACTGATCGACCGTGCCGTGATCCTTTCCGGGGGCCGGGTGGAGCGGGTCGTCCAGCGCGGCGACCAACTGCCCGACACCCACGCCTGTCATCCGGAGGACGCCGCCGAGCCGTCCGCCGAGCCGCGTCTGCACACCGGGATCATGTGATGTCCCTTCTCTCCCTCCCCCTGGCGTCGGACAGCGGCCCCCTCCCCCCGGTCGAGGCCCGGATGCTGGCGCTGGAGTTCCTGAACTACGCCTTCATGCAGCGGGCCCTGATCGCCGCCCTGGTGATCGGGGTGACCGCGCCGGTGGTCGGCATCTACCTGGTGCAACGCCGACAGGCCCTGATGGGGGACGGCATCGGACACGTGGCGCTGACCGGCGTGGCCCTGGGCTTCCTGTTCAACACCAGCCCGGTGTGGATGGCGGTGGTGGTGTCGGCGATCGGCGCCGTCGGCATGGAGTTGCTGCGCCTGTCGGGGAAGGCCCGCGGGGACATCGCCCTGGCGATGCTCTTCTACGGCGGCATGGCCGGCGGCGTGATGATCATCAATCTGGCTCCCGGGGGCTCCACGGCCGGCCTGACGAGTTACCTGTGGGGCTCGGTGACCACCGTCTCGGCCTCCGACATCACGGCCATCGTGATCCTGGCGGCCTTCGTGCTGGTGGTCGGCCTGGGACTGCGCCGACAACTGTTCTCGGTCTGCCAGGACGAGGAGTTCGCCCGGGTGACCGGCCTGCCGGTGCGGGCGCTGAACCTGCTGCTCGCGGTGACCGCCGCCGCCACCGTCACGGTCGCCATGCGCGTGGTGGGTCTGTTGCTGGTCAGCGCGCTGATGGTGATCCCGGTGGTGGCGGCCCAGCAGGCGACCCGCAGCTACGCGGGAACGCTCGCCGTAGCGTGCGGCTTCGGGGTGATCGTCTCGGTCTCCGGCACGGTCGCCTCCTACTACGCCGATGTCCCGCCCGGGGCGACGATCGTGTTGATCGCCATGGGGCTGTTCGCCCTGGCCGCCGCCCTGACCCGGCCGATCGCCCGTCGGCGGGCCCGGCGGGCGGGCCTGCCCGTGCCCCCCGCGGGCACTCCCGTCGGGGAGCGTGCGACGGTGCCCGCG
>NZ_VKHT01000299.1 GCF_014141535.1 Streptomyces alkaliphilus
CCCCCAGCCTCCCCGGGGGCCGGTCCCGGCGAAGCGGAGGCCCTCGTTCGCCGGGCGGATATCCGGCGCGGGCGGGGCCGGCCGGGCGCTACCCTGGTGGCGTCCTGTCGTCGCTCACCATCCGAAGCTGGGAACCTCCACCACCATGGCTGCTGCATCGTTCATCTCCACCACCATCCCGTACGTCAACGCCAGGCCCCATGTCGGTCACGCCCTGGAGTTCGTGCAGAGCGATGCGTTCGCGCGGTACGCCGCCATGGCGGGTCGGGACGTGTACTTCCTCAGCGGGTCGGACGAGAACAGCCTGAAGAATGTGCTGGCGGCGGACAAGGAGGGAATTTCGGCCCGTGAGCTGGTCGACCGCAATGTCGTCTTCTTCGAGAAAATGGTCGGCGACCTCGAGATCGGCCTGACTCGCTTCATCCGCACCAGCGTCGACGCCGACCACCTCGAGGGCGCGGCCGAGATCTGGCGCCGGATCGCCGCCTCCGGCGACCTCTACACCAAGGACTACGAGGGCCTGTACTGCGTGGGCTGCGAGCAGTTCTACGCCCCCGCCGAGCTGGTGGACGGCAGGTGTCCCGAGCACCTGGTCGAGCCCGAGAAGATCTCCGAGCGCAACCACTTCTTCCGCCTCTCCCGCTACCAGGACCGCCTGCTGGAACTGCTGGAGTCCGGCGAGCTGCGCATCGTTCCCGAGACCCGCCTCAACGAGGTCACCAGCTTCGTCCGGGCCGGCCTCGCCGACATCAGCATCTCCCGCTCCATGGAGCGGGCCCGGGGCTGGGGCATCCGGGTGCCCGAGGACCCCGAGCAGGTGATGTACGTCTGGATCGACGCGCTCACCAACTACATCAACGCCCTCGGCTGGACCAGGGGCGACGAGCACTACGAGCGCTTCTGGGAGAACGCCGAGCACCGGGTCCACGTCGTCGGCAAGGGCGTCACCCGCTTCCACGCCGTCTACTGGCCCGCGATGCTGCTCTCCGCCGGTCTGCCGCTGCCCACCGAGATCGTCGTCCACGGCTACATCACGGCCTCCGGCCAGAAGCTCAGCAAGTCGCTGGGCAACGTGGTGGACCCGACCGACCTGATCGACCGCTTCGGCACCGACGCCGTCCGTTACTTCCTGCTCGCCGACGTCTCCCCGTTCGGTGACGCGGACTTCAGCGAGGAGCGGCTGGTCCAGCGCTACAACACCGACCTCGCCAACGGCCTGGGCAACCTCCTCAGCCGGGTCACCAGCATGATCGTCCGGTACCGGAACGGTGCCGTGCCGGCTCCCGGCCCGGTGGAGGGTCCCGAGGAGGAGCTGGTCGCGCAGTTGCTGGAGAGCGACCGCGGCCTGCACGCGGCGATGGCGGGCTACGACCACCGCGAGGCGCTGGCGAAGGTGTGGGACCTGGTGCGGCGCACCAACGCCTACGTGGACGAGCGCGCCCCCTGGCACCTTGCCAAGGCGGGTGACGACGCCTCGAACGCCGCCCTGGACACGACCCTGCACCACCTCGCGGGCGCGGTGCGGCAGATCGGCCGTCTGCTCCAGCCGTTCCTGCCCCGGCCGGCCGCCGCCGTGTTGGAGGCGCTGGGCAGCGACCCGGTGAAGGTGCCGGGCGCCGACCGTTGGCTGGAGGACCTCACCGGCACCCCGGTGAGCAAGGCCGGCGCGCTCTTCCCGCGCATCGAGGTGCCCGCCGAGGACTGACCGGGTCCCCGGGCCCCGAGCGGGGTGTCCCGGTGCGCCGCCGAGGGAGGCGGGGGCCGGGACACCCGGGGCGTCCGTCGGGTGCTCGGGATGCCGCCGGGGCGATGGCTGCGCGGGGCCGGGTGCGACCCCGCGACGGACACGGCCCCGCGGCGGCCCGGTGCCCGATCGCGCCGGCCCCCGCCCCCGCCCGTTGTGGCAGCATGACGTGACCGGCTCCGTCCGCGCGGTGGTGGGACGGCGGGCCCGGGAAGACCGCGAACCCGATTGGAGGGGCGGGCCCTTGACGAGCGAGCGCAGGACGCCACGACCGAGCCGTGAGGACATCGCCCTGCGCGCCCGGGCCCTCATCGAGCAGGAGGATCCCAGACCGGCGCGGGTGGAGCAGCACCTCGCGCCCTACCTGCCCAAGGGCTCCTCACCGGACCAGGCGCACTGGGCCGCCGCGGTGGCCGTGGCGGCCCTGGACGCCCACCCCGAACTCAACCGTCGCCGTCCGCAGAGGGTCAGCAGGCGAACGGGGCGGCCCATCGGCCGTACCGAGTGGGCGATCGCCATCGGGGTCCTGTTGATGATGACGCTCGTCCTCCTCGGCGTGGCCGGTGCCGCCCTGGTGTGGCTCTGGACACTGGTGCTCTGAGAGTCCGTCGCCCCGGTTCGTGACCGCCCCGATCCCGGCTCGCCGATCCCCTGCCGGGCCACGGGGACCCGGGTCAGTAGGGCTGGGGGATGCGGCGCGGCATGAAGACACCCAGCGAGATCATCCCCAGGGCCAGACCGAAGTGGAGCCAGTCCACGGCGGTGTTGAGCGGCACGAAGTTGGCGGCGCTGTCGTGGTCGATGAGCATGCCGTAGATCCACAGCACGGCGTAGATCAGCCCTCCGCCGATCAGGTACAGCCGGGAGAGCGGCACGGTGCGGGCCATGATCAACCCCGCGACACCGAAGGCGAGGTGTACCAGGTTGTGCAGGATGGACACCTGGAAGATGCCGAACAGCATCGCCTCGGAGTGGTGCCCGGCGAACTCGATGTCCTCGAAGTCCGTGGTGATGCCGGGGACGAAGCCCAGGACACCGATGATGAGGAACACCACGCCCACCAACAGGGCGGCGAGACTCACCGGTGCCCGACGGGTCCTCGTGGAGCGGTCCGGGGTTGCCATGGTCGTTTTCCGCCTCTCGGATCGCCTGTGTGACCGTCCGTTCACGGGTACCCCCGCATCACGAACGAAACATCGGCCCCCGGGGACGGTTTCGGCCCGGGAGGGGGCGCCGGTCAGACCCTGGCGGGTTCCCCGGTCGACTCCTCCGGCTCGGCCGGCTCGGTGGAGCCGGGGGCCGACTCCCCTCCGGCGGCCCCGGGCGCCGGCGCGGGGCGGTTCAGCCTCTCGCCCTCGACGTCGACGTTGGGCAGGATCCGGTCCAACCACGCCGGCAGCCACCAGGCGGACCGGCCGATCAGTGCCAGCACGGCGGGCACGATCGCCATCCGGACCACGAAGGCGTCCAGGAGGACCGCCACCGCCAGGCCGAAGCCGATCGTCTTGATCATGGCCTCGGAGGAACCGATGAAGCCGGCGAAGACGGAGATCATGATGACGGCGGCGGCGGTGACCACCCGCGCGCCGTAGCGGAAGCCGGTGACCACGGCCTCGCGCGGGGACTCGCCGTGCACGTACGCCTCCCGCATCCGGGTGACGAGGAAGACCTCGTAGTCCATCGCCAGGCCGAAGACCACCCCGATGAGGAAGATCGGCATCATGCTCATGATCGGCCCGGTGACCTCCACGCCGAGCAGTTCGGCGCCCCACCCCCACTGGAAGACCGCGACCACGGCGCCCAGCGCGGCCAGCACGGAGAGCAGGAAGCCGGCGGCGGCCTTCAGCGGCACCAGCAGGGAACGGAAGACCAGCACCAGCAGCAGGAAGGCCAGGCCCACCACCAGGGCCAGGTAGGGCACCATGGCGTCGCTCAGCTTCCGCGACATGTCGATGCCCATCGCGGTCAGGCCGGTGACCAGCACGTGGTCACCGGTCTGCGTGCGGATGGCGGTGACCAGGTCCTCGGTCTCGGTGCTGCTGGGACGGAAGGCCGGTATGACGGTCATCATCGCGGTGTCGCCGGCCTCGTTGAACATCGGCGGCACGGCGGCCACCACGCCCTCGGTGCCGGACACCGTGGCGAACACGGCGTCCGCCTCGCCCTGCGGGTCGGCACTGTCACCGGTGTCCACCACCACCATCAGGGGACCGTTGAAACCCGGACCGAAGCCCTCGGCGAGCAGATCGTACGCCTTGCGCTGGGTGCTCTCCGGCGAGTGCGAACCCTCGTCGGGCATGCCCAGTTCCAGGCTCGCGGCCGGCACCGCCAGCACGCCCAGGCCCACCACGGCGGTGATCAGGACGAGTACCGGCCGGCGCAGCACCAGGTGGGCCCAACGGGTGCCGTGGTTCGGCTTCGCCACGGCGCCGGGGGGCCCGGAGGACGGCTCGGTGGGGGCCGACCCCGTGTCCCCGGCCGAGACCCCGGCACGGCCCGCGAGGCGCTCACGGCGGGGCAGTACCCGTGCGCCCGCGAAGCCGAACAGCGCGGGTGCCATGGTGACGGCGATCAGCACCGCCACGATCACCGCGCCGGCGGCGGCCAGACCCATCTTGGTCAGCAACGGGATGTTGACCACCACGAGGCCGGCGAGCGCGATGACGACGGTCAGGCCGGCGAAGACCACCGCCGAGCCCGCCGTGCCCACCGCCCGGCCGGCCGCCTCCTCGCGATCGGGTGTGCCGGCCAGTTCGGCGCGGTAGCGCGAGACGATGAACAGCGCGTAGTCGATGCCCACCGCGAGGCCCAGCATCACGGCCAGCACCGGGGTGGTGCTGTCGAACTCCAGCGGTGTGGCGAGGACGGTGATCACCGAGACCGCGATCCCGACCCCGATCAGGGCGGTCAACAGCGGCAGTCCGGCGGCGATCAGCGAACCGAGGGTGATGACCAGGACCATCGCGGCGAGCATCACACCGATGATCTCGGCGGTGAAGCCGCCGATCTCCTGGAACAGCGCGTCACCGCCGACCTCGACGGTCAGCCCGGCCTCCCGGCCGAGGTCGGCCGCGGCCAGCAGGGCCTCGCGGTCGGTGTCCTCCAGTTCGATGCCCTTGACCGTGTAGTTCACCTGTATGTAGGCGATGTCGCCGTTGGGACCGATCGCCCCCGTCTCGAAGGGGTTGGCCACCGCGGCCACCCGCTCGGATCCGGCGGCCAGTTCGGTGACCACGTCGGTCACGACCACCGCGTTGGCGGGATCGTCCACACGCTCACCGTCGGGCACCTTGATGACCACCCGTGCCGTGGCACCGTCGGCGGACATGCCGGGGAACCGTTCCTCCAGCAGGTCGAACGCCTCCTGGGCCTCGGTGCCCGGCATGGTGATGGAGGAGGAGGTGGAGCCGGGGGTGAGGGCCGCGCCGGTACCGGCCGCGCCCAGCAGCACCACCCAGAACAGAGCCACCAGGCGTCGCCGTCGAAAGGCGAACCTTCCCAATCGGTAGAGGAGTTGAGCCATGAGGAGATCCGTTTCCGTGAATCGGTCGGGGTGGAGGGGCGTCCGGCGGGGCCGC